>RPQV01000970.1 GCA_003818595.1 Calditrichota bacterium | reverse complement strand
TGTCGCTGAGAGATATATTTCCGTTGGTCAGACTACTCATCAAATCGCCACGCACATGTTCAAAGGTGCACCCGCCATTATAGCTGGAAACCGTCAATGCCCATGATGATGGCACTTGAATATCATAATCGATGTTGACATCCCGGCCATCCAAATCATCAGGTTGGTCTGATGTGACGATAAGAGACGAACCGGATTGGGCGATGCTCACTTGAATGTTTTGCATATATTCGTGGGCATCGCGTTCATTGTTCGAACGAACAATCTTTTTCCCGGATAACAACACCTTGTCAGAATTTTCCTGGCCGACGATTTTTATCGAACCATTGATGGCATTGAGAGTCAACTTGTTCATTTCTGCTGCAGCCACACTCAAAGAAAAATTAGATTCAGCGCTGTAGCGATTTCCATGTGAAGGATCATCCGGATCAATAACATGACTGCAACTGAACATGATCATGGCGGAAACAGCAGGCAATAATAGATATTTAAAAGATTTCATCACTCACCTCAATGTTAATCAGACAAACGCCGGACGGCCGTGGCAGCGTCTTGGGTAATAGTTTGGCTATCGTCACAAAGCTGACTCTGGTCAAGAGCAGCCTGATAAAAATCGACCGCCTGTCCCGGTTCATCCATATTTTCAAAAGATTTTCCCAAATAAAAAGAAACCAATCCGCAATCATCAATGTGCTGATAACGGGCAATAATTCGATGCAGTTTGACGACCGCATTAGGAAGCAACTGCTGTTGATACATTGCTTTGGCCGCATTGAACTCACGCTTCCAAGTGAGTATCGTTTGTTCATTCTTCTGGTCGGGTTCGGTTCGTTTCTGCCCACCATGCACCGAAGACAGATTTGCAAGTTCCAGTTGCGATCCTTTATTTCTAGGCGCCATATTCTGCACCTTTTGCGACATGACCATCAGAAACATTTCCTGTCGGCTGATCTTACGTAAATCACCGATATCCATGATGGAATGGGGGCCCAATTTAAATATCGATCCATCCTGCAGACTGAGCACAGCCTCTCCTTCCAGCGTCAAAATCGTATCAACATCTTCCAATAGCTGTTGATTTGAAGCTTGACGCCACTCTTCTTCCAGTCCACGACGAACCTGAACATCGCCCTGGACCTTTTGCACCAGTACTGCTGCATTCAGCTTTGAGCTTATCACCATGATCGCTGCAATCATCAAATAGCGTAAAACGACACGGAACATATGAACTCCGTCCTTTCGGGATAGCCGACGCGGCTGAACAGCTCGCGAAGGTCAATGATGATCAATAATTTTTACCCATCCATCAGCCAGGCCATTTCGCAGTTGTGCTTCCTGCAGATAAGCCAAAGCCGCCTCATTCCAAGCGACGGCAAATCCGGATTCCAACAACGTCGTCTCAACGGGAATCCAGATATTAATTTGGCCACTGGGACCTTCGCGCAGTATATATCGCTTTTCATTCTCAGAAATCAGATAACCTGACTTTGAGGTTAACGCAGAATTGAAAAGCAAATAGACATGCGC
>RPQV01000969.1 GCA_003818595.1 Calditrichota bacterium | reverse complement strand
TAGAGGCAGTTGCCACCGAGGGCGTCGGCGTTTTCGACACCTTGAAACAGGCCGTTCGCCTGGCTCTTCTGCAAACTGACCAGAAAAAATCCTAAAGAATGCGGAAGCAGAGTTTTGCCATGAAAAAATGTGGTAAATATGAAATGAGTGTATGGGAAATTGAATGCAACGCCTTTCGGCGGTCTTTATGACTATATCGAAATATCCGAAAAATCGCCGGGATGTCCTAATACTCAAGTCGGAACTCCGTTGGAGTGAAAAGTTCTTGTGATTGTTTTATCCTTTGCTGTTTAACAGAAACCTCATTATATTCATGTGCGGAGAACCGGTTGAAGGAAAGGAAATGACGTCGACTGAAGAAAAACCAAAGCTCATCGCCACGATTTCATGGATTTTATATGATTTTGCCGATACCGCTTATTCCATGAATGTTGTTTCACTCTATTTCAGCACCTGGCTGATCATTGAATTGGCGCAAAGTGATCTTTGGGTTTCATTGGCCAATTCGCTGTCCATGGCAATGGTTGCTTTAACCATGCCGGTGCTGGGCGACTGGTCAGATCGCCAACAGAAAAAAAAGATGGGATTGTTCATTTTCACCATGATCTGCATCGCCGGCACCTTTTTAATCGGTGTAACCGGCAAATCGATCCAAAGCCTGTCGATGTTGACCACGGTGGTACTGGCTTTGTATGTCATCTCCAATTATAGCTATCAAGGAGGACTGGTATTTTATAATGCATTGCTTCCGGCAGTGAGTACGCCTAAAACGCTCGGACGAGTATCCGGATATGGCGTTGGAATCGGATACCTCGGTTCCGCCGCCGGATTATTGATTGGCGGTCTCTATGTTGACGGCAACGCCTTTGGATTGACCATTCCGGGCATTACTGCCGGCGGACGTGTCGCGGCTTTTATTCCCACAGCCTTTTTGTATCTGGTCTTTGCCCTGCCCATTTTTTTCTTTGTCACTGAACCGCCGAATATGCTTGTGCGGGAACGCTGGCATTTGCGCGAGTCTTATAAACAGGTATGGAAAACGCTCAAAGCGACGAATCAATATCCGGGTCTGCTTCGTTTTCTGGTTGCCAAGTTCCTTTATGAGGACAGCATTCAGACCATCATCATTTTTATGGGTGTCTATACGCAGGCGGTCATGGGTTTTTCAACCGCGGCGACGAAAACCTTTTTCATTATGGTGATACCGGCCGCAGTCGTCGGCTCGGCAATTTGCGGCATTTTAAGCGATCATTATGGCCCGAAGAAAACGTTGGTCGGCGTGATCGCGGCATGGATTGTCAGCTTGACGGTCGTCGTCTCCAGCATGAATATTACCGTTTTTTGGATCAGCGGAGCGATTGTCGGAGTGCTGATGGGTTCGACATGGACTGCAGCACGGCCTTTGTTGATATCACTCGTACCCGGTCAACGTTTGGGTGAATTTTTTGGACTCTATGCTCTTTCAGGAAAAGCTGCGGCCATCACCGGCCCCCTGCTGTGGAGCAGCGCGGTCCTGATATTTGCGAAATAC
>RPQV01000968.1 GCA_003818595.1 Calditrichota bacterium | reverse complement strand
CATCCGCAGCATGTCTATTGAAGAAGCGGAGACCATTAGCAAAGAGCAGATGATGGTCTGCACCATGCATGATTATCGTCGTCGCCTGTTTCCTTTGGATGACGCATTGTCGAAACTCCCGGACCCTGTTTATCTCACATTTGATGTTGATGCGATGGATTGGAGCGTCGTGGCCTCCACCGGGACACCGGAACCTGGAGGATTTTATTGGGATGAGATGATGGATTTGTTGGAAAAAATATTCACCTGTAAGCAGGTCATCGGTTTTGATATGGTCGAGCTGTCGACATCCGCTAATGATCGGAATTCTCCTTTTGCGGCGGCGAAGCTGCTTTATAAAATGATTGCGTTCAGCTCATTTTATGGCAAGGAAATTTCAGGTCGACCTTGATCGGTTGAAACAGTAATAAGGGGTAGCAGACTTTATTCGACGGCGAGTCAATCTATTTTGTGTTCAAAGAGTTTTATTCACGACCTAATTGGATGACCTCCTCTGGAGAAGCCTTTCTATTTCATTGATGAGATCCTGCGATTTGCAGGGTTTTCGAATATGTGCTGCATTATGATTTGATATAAAGGCCACAAGCTCAGGATTTTCGTCGGTGCCGCTGTAGAAGAGGATACTGATATTCGGCCGACGTTTGAGGATCTCTGAAGCGCAGGCAAGTCCCGTCATTTTTCCCAAGTGGTAATCCAGTATGACCAAATCGATTCTTTGCTGGGGAGATGTCAACAGCTTTTCAACCTGCTCGCAATCAGTGCACATCAGCGTGTTATAACCGGCACGATTCAGGGTCATCATGGTTGCCTCTGCGATGTCTTCCGCATCGTCAACAACGAGAATAGTGGCGGACGATTTTCCTGATACCGCGTTTGATTTTTGTGCCTGCGGCTTTAAATTCGGCAATTGCAGGATGACGGTTGTCCCGTGGCTTGGGCGACTGTCAATTTTAATTTCAGCATGATGCAGAGAAGCAATACCCCAAGCTGCACTTAAACCCAATCCTTTGCCGAAAATATGCCCTTTGGTCGTAAAGAAAGGATGAAATATCCTTCGTGAAAGGTGCTGAGCAAAACCAATGCCCGTGTCGGTTATTTTGATCTGCACGCCGGATGTTTCTCTGCTTGTCGCCAGGGTCAATGTTCCGCCATTGGGCATGGCTTCGATGGCGTTTTTGCAGAGGGCGCCCAAAGCATGAATAATCATATCCGAATCGATCACCATTTGCGGCAATTGATGATCGAAAAAGGTTTGAAGTTCAATATTGATCGGCAAAAATTGCTGTAGTCTCAGGCCGATCTCGCTGATGATATGGTTGATATCCGAGGGCTTTAAGGTTGGCTTGATCTCACCGGTGAAAAATGATAATTGTCGGTCAATTTGAGCGCAGAGGTCTGCAACGCGTCGCAGCGCTCCATATTTTTTCTTGAGATCATCATTCCTTAGACTCTCGACATAAATTTTGGATATATTATCGCCGAGTTTCTCTGAAATATCTGAAAATTGATGTCTGACATGCTTAAAATGCGTGCGCAGCAATTGAAGATCAACATCT
>RPQV01000967.1 GCA_003818595.1 Calditrichota bacterium | reverse complement strand
GCTGCAACCTTTGTCATCGCCGAAATTACACAATCATCATGGCATCGCCATAACTGTAGAACATAAACTTGTCGCGAACAGCTTTACGATAGGCTTTAAATACCAAATCGCGCGATGCGAATGCTGAAACCAGCATCAGTAAAGTTGAATTCGGCAGGTGAAAATTGGTGATGAGACGATTAACAATTTTAAAATCGTAAGGAGGATAGATAAAATTGTCTGTCCAACCGCGAGATGCCTTGACCCATCGTTCCGACGTGACGCTGGTCTCCAGAGCGCGAACGACACTGGTACCAACGGCAATGACCCGTTTTTTATGACGCATTGTCTCATTGATGACATCGGCTGTTTCCTGGTGAATCTCATAGTATTCCGAATCCATTTTATGTCTGCCTAAATCTTCCACCACGACCGGACGAAAGCTGCCCAATCCCAAATGCAACACCAGCTTGGCGATGCGCACTCCTTTATCTTCAATTTTCTGCAGGAGATGTTCGCTGAAATGGAGACCGGCAGTCGGCGCTGCGACTGCCCCGCGAACGCGCGCATAGACGGTCTGATAGCGCTCTTTATCCATGGGCTCCGGCTCACGTTTAATGTAAGGCGGCAGAGGCGAACGGCCCATTTCATCGACCAATTCATAAAAACTGTCGTTGTCATTAAAACGCACCACTCTTCCGCCGGAAACGGTATTATCGATGACATCGCAGGTTAAGGCATTGCCGATGGAGAGTCGATTGCCGACGCGCACTTTGCGCGCGGGCTTGACCAGCACTTCCCACAAACCCTGCTCCAATTCGCGTAATAAAAAAACCTCGACTTTTGCATCGGTTTTATCCTTCGTCCCTTCGAGTCGGGCGGGAAATACTTTGGTCTCATTGAGCACCAGGCAATCACCCTCTTCCATGAATTGAATGGAATCCTCAAAAAGGCCTTCCTTCATGGATTCATCGCTGCGATCCACGATCAGTAACCGGCACTTTTCACGATCTTTACTTGGATACTGTGCAATCAGTTTTTCTGGAAGATTGTATTTGAAATCAGACAATTTCATTATGCACTCACCTCCAACTATATGGAAAGTTTCCGGCTCCCGCCGGCTAAAACAAGCCGGGCTGGGAACCTGTTTTTTTTCTACGTTTAAAATGGTCAAATGCCAGATCAGTTGCGGCTCGACCTCGCGGAGTACGCTGAATAAAGCCTTCCTGAATCAAATAGGGTTCATAAACCTCTTCAATGGTATCACTCTCTTCTCCGATTGCCATTGCGAGCGTGTTCAACCCAACTGGACCGCCGCCGAATTTGTCAATGATGCACAATAGGATTCTTTTATCCATTTCATCCAATCCCCCTTCATCCACATCCATGCGCATCAGGGCATCACGCGCAAGTTCCAGGGAAATGGAATTTTTGCCGGCGATTTGGGCAAAGTCGCGAACGCGCCGCAAAAGTCGGTTGGCGACTCGAGGAGTACCTCGGGATCGAGAGGCTATTTCCAATGCGGCGTCTTCGCCAATTTGAATTCCCAGGATATGTGCAGAGCGACGAGTAACTAATTGCAGT
>RPQV01000966.1 GCA_003818595.1 Calditrichota bacterium | reverse complement strand
TTCTGTCCTCTCCTCGTTCGCTTTTCTCTCTATTATGCCACCCGCTACCCTTAAATGAAAGTTCTGTTGCTGGGTGTCTCCGTCGCAACTGCTCCATCATATTTTCGCCGCGAAGATTTGCATGATTTGGCGCTGGGAAAGCCGATCCTCAGGCCTGAATTACCCTGGGAACGCGATTGTATCGAAGCTCCGTCGGTTGTTGTGAAAAACGGGATATTCATCCTCTTTTATGCCGGAGGATACAATAACGCTCCGCAGCAAATCGGCGTCGCCCAAAGTACAGACGGCGTTCGCTGGACAAGACTTGCGGAGCAACCTCTTCTCGCCAACGGGCAACCAGGAACATGGAATTCAAGTGAATCGGGGCATCCGCACCTTTTCAGCCATCCCGACGGAGAGGATTATCTGTTTTTTCAGGGCAATCATGATCAGGGGAATACCTGGTTTATCTCCAAAGTGAAAATAAATTATCACAACAACAGACCCACTATCAATCAGCAAGATTAATATTCTCCGGCGTTCATCGATAGCTGAGGGGAGATATGGTCTGATCAAGCAAGGAGCAAATTGATGCAGACTCGCAACAGAATTTCCGTTGTTCATCTGGTTTTATTCAGCAATGGTGTGGTTGATATCGGCGCGGCTACCGCTCTTTTCTTTCCCATGTTCAATCTTCCTTTGCCCGGATACTCCGCCTATCCAATCCCGTTGGCATTCATCGCCGGTGGATGGGGAATTGCGGCATTGACGTTCGGCATCGGCAGAATATGGGCGTCATCCATGCCGGAATGTTATGGATTGATGGTGAACCTGGGGCTTATCGAAGGGTCTATTCTGGCAATTTTTTGTGTGCTGAATGTTGTTTTCTTTGGAATCACTTTATTGCAGGCGCTGCTGCCTCTGGCGATAGGAAGCGTTTATGCCATTTTATATGCTGCTGCCAAGATTGCCCTTTTCCGATTGAACCGGCCGCATCAGAGCTGATTTTCAATTGAATCTCCAGCATTCCCCGATTCGTTCGGCTGATTTGGTTTTTCTCATCAAATAAGCATCGATGATCGTGAATGATTGGTTTCCGCGCTCCCCGCATTCGTCATTGAACTCGGACAATTTGCCGCTGATCTTCTGACATTCATCGATGAAATCAAAACTTTTCTCGCTGCGCTTAAACGATTTATCATCCGACTCGAATGATTTGTCTCCCAACCTCATGATTTTGTCAATGATCAATTTGAATTTTACAATTCATCATATAAACTTGGCAATGTTCGGGATAAAGTGGGCGTTGCTTGACACACAATGATCATCCTTTTACATAAAGTGGACTAAAATCGACATGACATTGACAAAGAACGAGTTAAAACGGACAGTCCATGACAACCAATCGACAATGTTTCAGATAAAATGAACGAGAATCGAATTCACTTGAACTATGAGCGGCAGCAACTTGGCTTTGCTCGAGATAAAGTCGACGATCATTCGCAGATGACAGACTAGTTTTTGTTTGAAATAAAGAATGCAGCCATGAAAAGTCTGTTGAATAGAATTTCCTCTGTGATCTCGGCGATTTTGTGT
>RPQV01000965.1 GCA_003818595.1 Calditrichota bacterium | reverse complement strand
CAGAACGGTCTCCTCGACAGTTTTTAATTTGAATCCATTCTTCGGTCCAACCGTGGTCTTGACCGGGAGCATTTCAATATCATTCTCCGGTGTCTCAAAGGATTCCGCCTCGTCAAATTCATTTTCAGAAATAAACTCCGAGTCCTCTTGCAGCTTGAACTCCATAGGGCTCTGCTCGCGAGTAAAATCACGAAGAACGTGCAAAAAACCCAACTTGTAGAGTTTAACGATTCGTTTCAACGCAACGATTTCGTTTTCCCGACAGTCATCAATGATACGACCCAGGGTCCTTTCGCCATCGAAAAGGATCAGAAACTCTTTCAATTCTTGATTCATATCCTTCTGGGACAATATCTTTTTAAAGTTGGAAGTGGTAATAACCACTGCATCAAGGGAAGGAAGTTGTTTCAGCAATTCATTGCGTAAATCCATTCTTTTGGCTCCTTGCAGTAAAATCCCCATATTGCTGAGGATCATTTCGTCCTCCACATCGATATCGCCGAAAAACATTGTAAAGCGACCACGATTCCAATTCATCATTTTGTAAACCGCTTCTTCGGCGCGCAGAGAGACCGTCATTGCGCCGAAAACGTTCCCGTGGTTGATAGCGATCTGTCCATTATGTCCATTTTCATTATACAGAGCCAATAAACCGGTTTTTTTCTCGATTCCAAAAATTTCAATCAGATCAATAACCGACAGATCCTCCAGCCTTCCTGAAAATTGATGGTTTTCATCTCTTCGCTGCAGCCGCTCAGATGAGGATCGTTGTACGACCATTTTTACACGACTGACAATTTCGCGGACGTGAACGGGTTTGACAATAAAATCTTTGGCGCCCAGTTTAAGACTCTTAACTCTAGTCCAAACATCGCTTTTAGGAGATAAAAAGATAACCATTATTCCACTGCGGACAGAGCTTCGTTGAATCTCTTTGAGCAGATGGAATCCATCGATGCCCGGACAATTTAGTTCCGAGAGGACAACAATATAAGATGACCTGTAGATGCACCCCATCGCTTCTTCATCACTCGTGGCGGTGTCGACAAGGAATTTGGATTCTCTGAAATGGTCTTCCAGAATTTTCAAATTTTTATGATCGTGATCAACAATCAGTATATTACGTTCGGACATCTTATAATAACTTCATATTTTTCCAATAGGTTAACAATGTATCTAATTTTATTTCACAAATCAACAATTTTGACAAAAAAAAAGCCGGACTCGCATCCGGCTTTACATGATCAGTAAAATCTACTTATCTTATTTCAGGGGAACCATCATGTTCGTGTGACTATTTCCGGATGCCGAATCATTATGCTTTTCTTTAAAATAGACCACAATGTCACCCAACTCTTCTATGTCGCGTAAGGCAATTTTTGATGCACCTGAAGGACTAAAGTCTGCTGTTTTCGACTCTCCGGGAATTACAAGTTCCCAGCCTTCAAAGCAATCTGTTTCTGCCCTCCATAAATATAGTAATAATTCATTACATTTACTGTCTGTCATCGCACGGATGGCAATTTGATCATTAGGCAGCGATTTAAAATCATATTCAGAAAGCGTTTTATGATCGCCGCAT
>RPQV01000964.1 GCA_003818595.1 Calditrichota bacterium | reverse complement strand
GGAGGGTTTTGGTATTTTATCTGCGTACTTGATTGCGCCCTGATATTGAGAAATTGGATGACTGAAATTGCCCTCGCACGGAGACACAAAGACACAGAGACCACAGAAAAATAATCATTATTCTATTCTCCGTGTCTCCGTGCCTTTGTGCGAGGTCTTTCTTTGCGTTTTTGCGACTTGCATGAATTTGCCGAGAAATCTCACGCAAAGCCGCCAAGCCGCAAAGGGACGCAAGGGAGGGTTTTGGTGTTTTGTCTGCTAATTCCACCGCAATCCGAAATAAAATCGTCGTCCTACCGTCGGTCCCCAGATCAATGACGAATCAAAGTAAGGGCTGAAGGGATCGTTCCAGGCGAGGATGGGCATCGGTTGCCGGTAATCGGTGATGTTCTCAACTCCGGCGTAAATATCCATGCGGCTCATTTTGCGGGTGATCTGGGCGAACAGCAGGACATAATTCGGTGAGAACGAATCGAGCCGATATTCGAGTGGATTCATGCTGGTATTGGGAAGCCGGGTGCTGCCGTTGAATTGTGCGGTAAAATCCAGACGCCATTTGTCTTTGGGCAGAGTGTATGAGGTGACCAGCAATCCCTTGTGTTTGGCGTTCAACGGCAATTCCTCCAGCAGTCCCATGTAAGTTGTTTTGACATCGTTGAGTCGATAGGCGGTGGTGATGCTGAGACCTTTGGCCACCGTCGCCGTGAGTTCCGCCTGGGCGCTGTTGGAGTAGGAACGGCCGTTTAAATTGTAGAGCATGATGGTTTGCGCATTCTGTTCCATGTCGACCACGACCTGATTTTGGAACTCGGTGCGATAAAAATCAACCGTCAGGGTCGCCGGATAGTCGGCGCCGAGACGAAAATCTCGAATGACCTGCACTCCGGCGTTCCACGCTTCTTCAGCCTTTAACGATTCGACCTCGATCAGTGTCCGCGAACTGGCGAGGATCCCCGGGTTGTCCATGAATATATGAGGCACGCGATAGCCTTTGCCGGCGGACAACCGCACGGATGTCTCGGCATCCGGCTGAAATTTGAGATGAAAACGCGGGGTGGTGAATGGACCGTAAATATTATGATGATCATAACGGAATCCGGCCATGGCTGTCAATTTTTCCTGCAGCTTGTACGTGTATTCAAAAAACAGACCGGGCACCCGTTCATCCGTTATGTAGGACACCTCCTGGTAAGTTTCATCGCGATTGTCGAATCGATAGGATAATCCCGAAGAGAACGAGTGGTTCAGGCCGATTTTTTCATAGATGAGATTGGCATAAACGCCCGTTTCGTCGCCGGAATAGCTTTTCATGCCCCAGAACGAGTCCTGTCGATGGTGAGAACCGGAGAGAATCAAACCAAGGCTCGAGCCGTTGTGACCCAGCAGAGTTCCCGCTTTGGAGAAGAACTCGTAGCGGTTGATGCGATTGCGCGAGCCGTAGATCGACGCCGACGGCTGCGGATGGTCGAAATCAAAGTTCGTCTGGCCGCCGTCACGGTTGTCGTGAATGATCTTGATGCCCAGTTGTCCATCCGAATGTTCGCCATCATACTTCCAGCGATTCAATACGTTGAGGTGAGCGACCAACGGCATGTCGATAAAGGTGTCGGCATCCTGATCCCATTTATGTTGATTGTAACTGCCGTAT
>RPQV01000963.1 GCA_003818595.1 Calditrichota bacterium | reverse complement strand
CAATTCTAATATGGAGAAATATTATGTCACCTAGTACTTTTCAGAAAAATATACTCTGCATCGGCGCCGGCTACGTTGGCGGGCCAACCATGGCGATGATCGCAGCCAAATGCCCACAGTACAAAATCACCGTCGTCGACATCAATCCCGATCGTATTGCAGCCTGGCAAACCGACCATTTGCCCATATATGAACCCGGCCTCCTGGAAATCGTCAAACAGGCTCGCGGACGTAATTTATTCTTTTCCACGGAAATTAATCGACATATTCAAGAAGCGGATATCATCTTTGTCTCCGTGAACACCCCGACAAAAACCTTTGGAGAGGGTGCGGGTAAAACAGCCGACCTGCAGTACTGGGAGAAAACTGCCCGCGATATTCTCAAAGCCTCTGATTCTGATAAAATCATCGTTGAAAAAAGCACCTTGCCCGTGCGCACCGCTGCCGCGCTGGAGAGGATTCTTCATTCCAACGAAAAAGGAATCCACTTTGACATCATTTCCAATCCCGAATTCCTCGCAGAAGGCACCGCAGTCAATGACCTGCTTTCTCCTGACCGCGTCCTCATTGGCTCTCGCGAAACGGAACACGGACTCAAGGCGCGTCAGGAAATCGTCGATATTTATGCCAATTGGGTGCCATGGGAACGCATCATCACCAGCAATATTTGGAGCTCAGAACTTTCCAAGTTGGTGGCCAATGCTTTTCTTGCCCAGCGTATATCCTCGATCAACAGCATCTCTGCTTTGTGCGAAAAAACAGAAGCCAGCGTCAGCGAAGTCGCCTATGCCATTGGTCAGGACAGCCGGATCGGCTCGAAATTTCTCAATGCCAGTGTCGGATTCGGCGGCAGTTGTTTCAAAAAGGATATCTTGAATCTGGTATACATTGCGGAATCATACGGCTTATTTGAGGTCGCTGAATACTGGGAGCAGGTGGTGCGGATGAATGAATACCAAGAACATCGCTTTGTGCGCACCATGATTGCAGCCTTGTTCAACACCGTCTCGACCAAACGGCTCGCTCTTTTTGGTTTTGCCTTCAAAGCCGACACCGGCGACACGCGGGAAGCCCCGGCAATCTATATCACCCGCAAACTCGTTGAAGAACGCGCCCAGGTCGTCATCAGTGATCCCCAGGCGATTGCCAACGCCAAAAATGATCTCGCCGACATTTTAAGTGAGGTGTCCTTTCAACAAGACCCGTACCTGGCGGCAAGAGAAGCTCATGCTATTGCTGTGTTGACGGAATGGAATTTATATAAAACACTGGACTACCGCAGGATTTTTCAATCAATGCTCAAACCGGCCTTCATTTTTGATGGCCGCAACATCCTTGATCGCGAATTGCTCTATAAAATCGGATTCAATGTGTACAGCATCGGCCGCCCGCCGCTGACTCATTTTCAAGATTGAACATGCATCGATGAAAATCCTGCTCATTCAACCGCCCTTGGAAGATTTTTACACAACACCTATACGTTTATATCCACTGGGGTTACTATACGTATCGGCCACTTTGCGAAAACTGGGACATGAAGTTGAAGTATTGGACTGTCTGCAGCCGCTGCGCAAAAAACAGCTGCCAGTTCCTTCGGCTTTCAAGTACCTTGAGAACTACTTTGCCGGCAATCCCTATTTATTCAAACATTT
>RPQV01000962.1 GCA_003818595.1 Calditrichota bacterium | reverse complement strand
ATTATGCGGATTAAATCGATAGGGTCCACGCAAAGACGCCAAGAGCGCAAAGAGTGATTTTGCAACAGTCATGGGTAACCTATGCATCCGCACCTTCACGCAGATCTATACGCAGCTCCGTTGACGAACTGGAAACGATGCACGCAAAAACGCAGCCGCAAAGAATCGCCAAGATTAACCTTAACTCTCAGCCGCTGATTGTTTTCTTCGTTTGAAAATGATATATTAACGAGGAAGGAGATCAGAATCATGAATATCATGGGCAAACCGGCCATTAATCCTTTTTTATTTTTCAGCGGTAAAATAAGCGGCTATATGGTCTGGACGATGCTGGCTTTAAATCTGTTGCATATTCCCACGATTCATGGGATACAAATCGCCGCACTTGAAATACCATCGCTGATTTTGTTGGCCGTGGGAATGGGATGGGCCCTGCTCGGTCTTGGGCATCTTGGGAAATCGACACGATTCGGCCTGCCGGTGGAATCAACCAAATTCAAGACCAAAGGAATCTATCGCTTGAGCAGAAACCCGATCTATCTGGGATTATTTTGCATAACCCTATCTGCGATCTTGAATAATGTCAATGTCATTACGATTATATTGGGAATGTACAGCACGATTGTCTATCACTTTATTATTCTGGGTGAAGAACGGTTTCTCGAACAGAGTTTTGGTGAAGAATATAAAATGTATAAATCAAGAGTGAGAAGATACCTTTGAAAACCCCTGCAGGTGGACAGCGGAACTTTGCAGGAACAGGCAGAGTCAGCGGGATGGCAGTGTCAAGTGATCTTTCAGGACCAGGACGGAAATGATCTGGCGAGATTGACCAAGCCGCTTTAGAAAACAGGACAATCTGGCGTGAGTCCGGTATCATTGCATTTTTTGGAATAGGAATCAAAGACAGATTTTTCGTCATTTATTAATCATTGAACGATGAGGCGGCAATGAAGAAACAGATCAGATTGTGCATTTGGATCGGTATGATGGCGGCTCTCGGACAGCCGGTTGTGGGACTGCCTCAAAGCGACGGCGATCGTGTTCTGACGCTGCAGTATGAAGCGCTCAAGTTAGATTTCGGTTTTTTTGATCACAATCGCTTGCGCCTTCTGACGATGCTCCCCGGTGATTATGCTCGCACCATTGAGCCCGCACTGGTGGAAGAGAGCGCAGGAAAAGAGGTGTTCATCCACCTAACCGGGGCAAACCGCAATGCTCATCACGGCAGTAAACTGACCGGCGGACTGGCGGGCAGCAGACTTTTATTCGTCGATAAAATTGAGAATCCCCTTCCGACCGGCCTGCAGGTTATTCTGGTGCAACGCGATCCCGTGCGCAACCTTCGCGTCGAATCTTTTTACGAATTTCATCGCGCCTCTCCCACCATTCGCCGTTACACGCGGGTCATTAATGAAGGGGAAGAAGCGGTGGGCATTGAATATGTGAGTTCGGCGGTGCTGCATAATTACAGCAATATCATGCCGGGCTCCCCGGATGAGAATATCCGCATCCATTACGCCTACAACAGCTGGAAACAGGAGGCGCAGTGGAAAACCGCCCGACCATCGGATTTGGGATGGAATGATAACGACGCATTCAACTTGAACGGGATTTTTATGTCCAATCTCGGTTCCTGGTCAACGATTCAATACCTGCCGATGGCGATGATCGAGCATATCAAAGCGGGAATAACCT
>RPQV01000961.1 GCA_003818595.1 Calditrichota bacterium | reverse complement strand
GGAATTTTTTTTCCAGATGAATTTTTGATGTGGCTACAAAGGTATGGATACGGGGTCTGGCCGCTTTTTCCAGGGCAGCGGCTGCTTTATCGATGTCAATGTCCACGCAGCGGGCGAGACCGCAAATGATCGGCTCCCTGATCTTTTGGGCGATCAGACGGGTTGCCTCGAATTGCGCTTCGGAAGATACTGGAAAACCTGCTTCGATGATGTCCACTCCCAGTTTGGACAGCTGCACGGCAATGGCCAGTTTGGCATCAATCGGAAGACTGGCGCCGGGCGCCTGTTCTCCGTCGCGCAAGGTGGTATCGAAAACCAGGATACGATCTGGATCCATATATTCCTCGCTATTTTTTCAGCCAACTCATCATTTTGCGCAGTTCAGCGCCGATTTTTTCAATGGGATCATTCTTCAACAATTGACGATAACGGTTGAATTTTGGACCGTTGGCTTTGTTTTCCAAAATCCATTCCGTGGCAAAGGAGCCATCCTGGATATCCTGCAACAGTTTTTTCATTCCCGCTTTTGCCTGTTCACCGATGATCACCGGTCCCTTCACCAGGCCGCCATATTCTGCCGTATCGCTCACCGAGTAGTACATTCCGCCCAAGCCGCCCTCATAAATGAGATCGACGATCAATTTGACTTCATGAATACACTCGAAATAGGCCATCTCCGGCTGATAACCGGCTTCGACCAGGGTGTTGAATCCTGCGCGAATCAATTCGCTGAGACCGCCGCACAGCACAGCCTGTTCGCCGAACAGATCGGTTTCGGTTTCTTCTTTGAAGGAGGTTTCAATCACTCCCGCTCTCGTCCCGCCAATTCCTTTGGCATACGCCAATGCCAATTCGCGCGCTTTGCCGGTTGCGTTCTGATAAATTGCAATCAGAGCCGGTACGCCGTTTCCTGATTCATACTGCCGCCGCACCAGATGACCGGGCCCTTTGGGTGCGATCATGATGACATCGATGTTCTCCGGCGGGATGATCTGATTATAATGAATGTTGAACCCGTGTGCAAAAGCCAGCGCATTTCCGGGTTGCAGGTTCGGTTCGATATCGTCATGATAGACCGACGATTGTATCTGATCCGGCACCAGGATCATGATGATGTCCGCCTCCTTGGCGGCTTGATGATTTACTTTCACCGTCAATCCGGCAGCCTCTGCCTTTTTCATATCGGGATTTCCTTGATTGAGGCCGACAATGACCTTGACGCCGCTCTCTTTCAGATTCAATGCATGGGCATGTCCTTGACTGCCGTAACCGATGATGGCGACTGTTTTCCCTTTAAGCAGCCCGAGATCTGCATCCTGTTCATAATAAAGTTTCATGACCTTCATTCTCCATTGTTAATAAAATCAACGATGATTTTGCGATAAATTTGTAATTATTTAGGATTGATTTTGAATCAACCTTTTTTCCTGGATTCGCGCAGCATGGCGATCGAACCGGTACGCGCAACTTCCTTGATGCCGAAAGGCCGCATGGTTTCCAGAAAGGCTTCCACCTTGGCCTCTGAGCCGACCATCTCCATGGTCATGGATTTCGGACTGATATCAACGACTTTGGCGCTAAAGATCTCATTGATCTGCTGCACTTCGCCGCGCTTGGGCGGTGGACAATTCACCCGAACCAGGATTAATTCACGACCGATATAATAATTTTTGGTCACGTCGACGACGCGAATCACATCAATTAATTTG
>RPQV01000960.1 GCA_003818595.1 Calditrichota bacterium | reverse complement strand
TCAGCTTTGATTCGCAGAAAAGGCTCTTCGCTTAATTGCTGCAATTCAGCCATGAGAGCATCCAACTGATCCGGATCCTGTTCAGCCGAAGTCAGCGACAGAGTATGAAAATTTGCAAATCCAAGTGATTGGGCTGCTTCATTACGCAATTTCACTAAATGCAGGATATCCATTGAAACCGCTTCCCCCACCTGTTTTCCTGCTTCCCAGGCTGCCTGACGAATATCACTGTTTTTTTCAGTTTTAAGGATGGCATCAATTTCATTTTGATTAACCAGTGTTCCATTCATCTCTCCTCTAAAGGTGCTGAATTTCCTTTCGACAAGCGAAGTTTGATTCACGATCCTTTGCTGTAGAAGCGGATCGATTTGATTGGGCAGAAATTGATTATAAATTACCTGGAGTTGACGTTTTAACAGGGAATCAGTCGCCGTTTGGGTGAGGAGGGTTTTCAAAATTTCAAATTGTTTCTGATCGCCGGTAATTTTTTTCAATTGAAGATCATATTGACTGAATAGATCAAAATTTTCGTCTTTGCCGGTGGTTGCAGCCTCCCAATAAGCGATATTTGCCGCCATTTGCAGAGGCTTTACAAGCCGGACATAGGCATCAATGTATGACTGCATCGGTTCTGCTATTCCTTTCGAGCCAAAACAACAGAATAAAAAGAGACTCGTCATAAATAAATCCATTTTTTTCATTTTTTATCCTCAATATTTAAATGAAAAATAATACTGATTTAATCTGCAAAGAACAAGTTATTTTACTCCAGAAAACTGATTTGGGCGCCTTGTTGCATCTTTGTATAATTTTTTATAATTTGACTCTATCTTAATAGGAATCTTTATGAAAAAAGGCAAAAAAGAAATTATTGTTATCGGCGATAGAATTCTCATTGTCCCGGATGTCGGAGAAGAGCGCAGTACCACTGGTCTGTATCTGCCCAAATGGGCTGTAGAGAAGGAATCGATACAGGCCGGACGAATCGTTGAAGTCGGTCCCGGTATGCCGATGATCTCCCCAGAAGAAATCGAAGACGAGCCTTGGAAACCACACGAAATGAAAAAAGGTCAGCACCCCATGCAAGCCCAGGTTGGGGATTATGTCCTGTTTTTGCGCAAATCCGCAATTGAGATCAAATTCGATGGCGACCTCTATCTGATTGTACCTCATGCCGCACTGCTGATGCTGATTCGAGATATCGAAGATGATTAACCTTCGAAAAGGACATGGACACTTTCATATGGCATCGTCTCCTTCCTCGGTTTTCCTGAACACCACCAACATTAATCTCGACACCCACGTACTCTCAAACCGTTTATACCGAAAGTTCATCCATTTTTATCAAGCCAAATCTGCATTTGACGGTCACGTTGATGAAACGAGAAAGGACAGATTATGAATCGTCGAAGCTTTCTAAAAAGAAGTCTGACTGCTGGAATCTCCATGGCAGGATGGTTTGCCGGATGCAGTATCCGTCCGATTGGTCATCTTTACAAGATTTCCCTCGCCGAGTGGTCGCTCAATCAATCACTTTTTTCGGGTATCGTACAACATTTGGATTTTCCAGCGATCGCAAAGCGGGAGTTCGGCATCAATGCGGTCGAATATGTCAATCAATTTTTTATGGATAAAGCGGAGGACAAAAGCTACCTTGCTGAAATGAAAAATCGATGTGATGATCTGGCGGTTGAAAGTGTGCTCATTATGTGCGACAACGAAGGAC
>RPQV01000959.1 GCA_003818595.1 Calditrichota bacterium | reverse complement strand
TGCCGGTTCGATTGTCCTTTTTTCAGACCATTGGGGAAGCGAGAGACATTCGCCTGATATGGCGGACGGAAAGTGAAATCGATCTTCTCGGTTTTATTCTTGATCGTCGTATCAATGGTGGAGAGTGGCAAAGACGCGCCTCTTATTTGACCCATTCTGAATTAAGCGGGCAGGGTTCCAGTTCGTCGCCGCGTCAGTACGAATTTATCGACGATCGGGTGGAACAGGAACTGATCTATGAATATCGCCTCAGTACCTGCGATGTGAACGGCAGCGCGACGTCGCCATACCTGGCCGCTGCTTCAATGTCGAAGGAAACAGCGGCGGTGAATCATTTCAGTTTGCAGCAGAATTACCCTAATCCATTTAATCCGCTGACGACCATTACGTTTGAATTGCCGCAGGAGGAATTTGTCGCCTTGACCGTTTTCAATGCCTTCGGTCAATTTCAACAATTGCTGTTTCAGGGAATGATGAAACAGGGAATTTACAAGGTCGTGTGGGAGGGTTCCGCCTATCCAGCATGTATCTATTTTTTTGAATTGCGTTCTGCTTTACAAGTACTGGTCAGAAAAGGTTTACTGGTCAAATGAGACGGACTCGTCGATCGTTTGGTAAAAGCAAGACCTGATTTGTCTCTGACTCGATCAACCGCATCGATGATGCGGGCTGTTTAACACGGGGAAACATGGAAAACCCCCGCTGTATAACTCCTGATCGGCAGCCGCTATGACTTGTCACTCTGCTGGTTATGCTTTTTCAGTCTTTCCGGCTCAACGATGAGCCCGGCGATTATGCCTTGGCCGTTCAATAATAATTCTTGCAAATCACAATTGTTTTGTGTAAGATTCTTATCATTGGTGGGCAAGAACAATCGAACTGTTATGTAGTTCGAATAGAGCGGGGCAGCGGGTCGTTTGTCAGTGGTGATTCATTTGCCTATTGCATCCCAATTTCGTGATTGTACAATTCTTCGATTAAAATGAGTCAATGGATATTCGCTGAGACTGTATTGTATTTAACACGCAAGATAGAGCGGCGGTTATTGGTCCTGATTTTATTCTTTTCATTCGCCGCAGCGACGGCGGAATCTCCGCATACTGCGCAAACCATTTATGTCGTATTGCGGTTGGATGATTGTTCTGCCACCAGTCCGATTGAGCTTGAACGCAATATTTTTGACCTATTCCGCCGAAATCATATAACTTTGACATGCGGCGTCGTTCCTTTTGTCGCCGCAGTCGACGGACACGATCCGCACGAACAGCCATTGCTTCCCTTGGCGGAGGCCAAAATCAGGCTGCTGCGCCAGGCCGCTGAGGATCAGGCGTGTGAGATCGCACTACACGGTTTTTCACATCAGACGAATAGTCGCTTTCGCAAGCAGGAATTCGTAGGCTTGGATGTTGATGAACAATTGCGAAGAATGACCATAGGCAAACAGGTTCTTGAGGAAAAACTCGGTATAAAGATAAACACGTTTATCCCTCCTTGGAATCGTTATGATGAAAACACCTTGGCTTGCCTTGAACGACTCGATGTTGCCATCCTTTCAGCATCGTGCAGAGGCAAGTGCTTACCCCAATATCAAGGCAACTATCTTCCCATAACCTGTTGTTTTGATCAAGTGGAATCTGCGATTCGTGCTGCGAGAATGACATCAGATCCTGAGTCTTTTATCATCGCTCTTTTTCATTTTTATGATTTTATCGAGATCGACAGACGCCGGGGGGTTATGACCTTTCCCGATTTTGCCCATCGAATTGAAACCCTTTGTTCCCAGAAGGATGT
>RPQV01000894.1 GCA_003818595.1 Calditrichota bacterium | reverse complement strand
GCCCCAGGCGGAGTGATTCCGAAATGACATAGTCCGCCTTTTTGATTTCCTGCATGATCTGATTGAGAATGACATAATCAAAAGACTGGTCTGGATAATCCACCAGGCCGCTCTCAATGTCGCCCTGCAAAACCGTCAGACCGCTTTCCACACAGGCGTGCATCTGCTCTTCATCCAGTTCGATGCCCTGCACCAGTGCATTTTTATGTTGCCTTAAAAGGGAAAGCAGTTCACCGTTGCCGCAGCCCAGGTCTAAAACATGCGCTCCCGCATGAATAATATCGATAATAATTTGATGATCTGGTTTCATGGCTTCATTCTTTTCCATTTAGCGTTGATGAATATTGGCCAGAAAATTTTTAACCAATCTCGTTTCATCCTCAATCTCTATTAAGAAAGCGTCATGTCCGTAAGTCGAGATCAGATCAAAATACGTGGTATAGGCGTGTTTTCGTTTCAACGCCCTTACGATATCCTGAGACTGATAGGAGGGGTAGAGCCAGTCGGATTTAAAAGAAATCACCAGAAACCGGACAGAGGTTTTTTTGACATCCGGAATGAAATAATTTCCGGAGAGGTCAAAGTAGTCAAGCGCCTTGGTAATGTAGAGATATGAATTTGCGTCAAACCGCTTGACAAAATTGTAGCCGCGGTACCGCAGATAACCTTCTACTTCAAAGTCGTCGGTAAACTGAAAACTCAGATTGTCATTTTTAAGTTTGCGCGAAAATTTTTCTTCCATGGACTGATCGCTCATAAAGGTGATGTGACCGATCATGCGCGCCACCGCCAATCCTTTTTCGGGCTGGCCGTGTTCGTAATAGTAACCCTTGCGCCAGGCCGGGTCCGCCATGATGGATTGCCGGATAACTTCATTAAAGGCAATCTGTTGTGGCGAATGTTTTAGGGCTGTGGCAATAGGTATTGCCGCCAAAACGCGGTCGGGATAGGCTGAAGCCCATTGCAGCGTCTGCATACCACCCATTGAACCGCCGATGACGCATAATAACTTATCAATGCCACGATGATCAATCAGATATCGCTCGGCTTCCACCATGTCCGCGATCGTGATCATGGGAAAATCCAACGCATAGGGTTTGCCGGTTGCAGGGTTGACGGATGAAGGTCCGGTGCTGCCTTTGCACCCGCCGATGACATTAGAACAGATTACGAAATATTGATGGGTATCGAGTGCTTTGCCGGGACCGATTAAATCATCCCACCAGCCTGGCGTTTTGTCGTCGGGAGAAATTCCAGCCGCATGTGCATCACCCGAAAGCGCGTGGCAGACCAAAATAGCATTCGATTTGTCTGCGTTAAGCTTGCCGTATGTTTCATAGGCAATCGTAACAGGACCGATGCTGCGTCCTGATTTCAGTTGCAACGGATGGGTCGGTTAGGCACAGGTACAGTATTGGGTATGTACAATTCCTAAAGAATCTTTTTTCAACTCTTCTATTTCTTTCGTTAATTCCATGAAGAACTCATATTTCACTTTTTGATTTGTCTGGCTTTAGGCTTGGTGATGCCTTTTTTGCCTTTCTGGCCGGTGACAAGGTGAGCGAGTGTTACAGCGGCCATTGCCTCCTTGATCGTATTGCTAAGCTGAGTCCAGGTATCTCTTGCCGGGCAGACCGATACTCTCTTGCATACACCCGGATCCTTAACGCAGTTTACCAGGCAGGTTTCTCCTTCAACCGCTTCCACAATGTCGCGCAATGAAATATCCCTCGGCTCTCTCGCCAGGGCATAACCGCCGCGCGCACCCCTTATGGATCGAAGGAGTCCGGCAGCCCTTAAGGGGATGACGATCAAACTCAGATATTTCTCCGATATATCTTCACTGGCGGCGATGTCTTTGAGAAAGACCGATTTATCACCGCCGGCGACGGCCAGAGCGATCATCAGCCGGACGCCGTATCTTGATCGGGTGGATAGCTTCATCATCAAATACTCTTTTTTAAAATGCCTTTTTCATGCGGGGCGGCAAAACTTTAAAAATTGATGATCACAATAAATGATCAAACACTATTCTATTGATAGTAATTAAGGCAGAAATAGAAATTTGTCAAGAATTATACCTC
>RPQV01000893.1 GCA_003818595.1 Calditrichota bacterium | reverse complement strand
TATCTGGCACGGTTTGGTCAGTCGGCGTTTAACCGCAAGTATGGGGACTATGTTGAGCGGTTTATGAATATGCCGGCAGGCGCCGTGTGGGTATCTGACCATATGCAGGCCGACGTTCTGGTGTATCCTGACGGCGCCCCTGCAGCCGCGCGCGAGGATTTGAAGAATCTTTTTGCTTTTCGTGCCCAGGGTAAACCTGCGCGTCCATGGATAACAGTTTGGCGGGATATGCGCACATCAAAGTGGCTGGGATGGTTGATCCATGTGGAACCTCCGAACACTGATCACATTATGGCTGCAATGTACAACGCAATGACAACATGGGGAATACCCAGAGCGATCTATATTGACAACGGGAAAGATTATCGGTCGAGGGATTTTACCGGTGGCCGCAGGGTGCATAGGCTTGAGGCTGATGAGCTGAGGATAGGGGGCATGGCCGGTGCTTTGGGAATTAAAACGTTTTTTGCTTTGCCTTATAACGCACAGAGCAAGCCGGTTGAAAGGGATTTTAAGAACTGGCATGCATGGATTGACCGCGCACTTCCCGGATATACGGGGAGTAACACCTCGGAGAAGCCGGAGAAACTGAGAAATGAAATCGCGTCCGGCTCCATTATCACCATCCATGAATTCAATGAAATAGCTGAATTATACATTGACCGCATCATCTGCGGGCAGAGCAGTAAGGGGAAAGCACTGCAGGGACGATCGCCGAATGAGGCGTTTGAGCAGGAATTTGAGGGATTGCGCGCCATTGATGCAGATGAGTTGAAGTTGTGGTGTATGAGATCATCGTCGGTGCAGGAGCTGAGACGCAACGGCTGGCGCGATCCCGATCTGGGGTGGTTTTATTATGCTGAATGGATGAATGGATACAAGGGTCAGCGGGTGTATATGCGCCGTGATCCAAAAAAGTATCAGATTGGGTGGTTTTTTCTGGAGAGTACAGACGAATATGTGGGTCAGGGGATTCTTGTCGCCCCGACGCCGGGGGTTGCCGAGACTGATCTGGAACGAGAGCAGCTTGCCGAAGCTCTGCGACGAAAAAAGCGCGCGAATAAGTTGCTGAAGAGTATGGCACAGACCGGCAGACCTGATGATGTGATGGCTCAGGCGGTGCACCGGATGGCGGCTAATAAATCAAGAGAAATTGGGAATAATTATATACCTGCTGAAAATGAAGTGGTGATTACCCGCATGGCGGCGGTTGTGAAGAAGGCTGAAACGGCTAATACGGGGACTTATGATGAAGCACCTGCACCAAAAGGCAAGATAGTATTATTCAGAAATTCGCTTGATGATAATGATTGAGTGAGGAGATTTGAAATGATATTAAGCATACAGCAAATGAATGAACTGGATAAATTAGCAGATCCATTGGTCAAATGGATTAATGATAATTGTCATCCACGTTGTAAGATTATTATAGAATCCGGCAGAATAGAGGTTTGGGAAGGAATATGCAGTCTTTTGAACGAAAAACATATTAAAGACTGAGAACTAAAACAAAACGCATGGGAGATGCAAATGGAAAATGAAGTACAGGCAGTACAGGAAGCTGTGAACACACAGCAGGACGAGCGGTATGAGAATGCCCGTGTCGGGCTGATGTCTTTTCTGGCCACTCATCCGCGGATCAAACAGGTTCACATTAGTCGGGCGCTGAATGACATCAAGGCGCCGACGCTGAATCAGTGGATGTCTGGCAAGTATACCGGGAATGTCACCCGGATTACGGCAGAGGTCGAAAACTTTCTGCAGCGGGAAAAGGAAAAAGAATCCCTTAAACGCCGGGATGAAGAACAGGTTGTTGAAACCGTAAACCTGGCGGCGATCCATCAGATAGCGCGCGACTGTCACGTGAAGGGAAAGATCGGGGTTGTTTATGGTGACTCTTCACTCGG
>RPQV01000892.1 GCA_003818595.1 Calditrichota bacterium | reverse complement strand
TCCAGCAGGCTGTTGAGACAGTCGCGCAGATGATCTAAATTTTTGTAGGGCAAATTATATGCGGAAGCCTGTTTGGGATTTTCAGCCAAACCGCCCAGAAGCAGCTCAACAAACACAACTTTGGGCACATGAACCACATGATTTTTATCCGTAATCGTGCGGCAAAATGTGATCGGATCCAGGTTGCTGGCAATGAGCGGATTCACCGGCGACAACTCCTGGTACAGATGAAGTTCCTGAACGGGTTTAACTTTATACTCACTTTGTCCTATTTCCAATACACGACCATCATCAGTGACTAAATACAACTCTTTCAGGTATCGGACAGGCACATGTTCGAGGGCTCGATAGATGGACAAGTAAACAGATCGCTTGGGGTCACCATTCGAGTTCGGCACGCAACGCTTTTCCAAACTATCAAAAGGGAAATCCTTGCTCTTGAAGGATGAATCAACGTGAAAGAAGATGGCCTCCCCGCGCGTACGCTTGCGTGTTCCCACAGCAAAATACATTCCGAATTCATGCGGAGGGAGCATAGATCCGATCAATGCTTCAGGAATCAATGACAGATACAAATAGTAATTCATGGCAGCCTCCATTATAAATTTCGTATGATGTCGAGCTTTACTGCCGACCTGCTTCCGTCGTCTGATCCCATTTCCATTTCCGACATATCCAGCCTCACCGATACCGTTGCGGCACATCTATTTAAATAAATTTACCATTTTTTTTGTAAAAAGTCAATGATTTCTCAGATCATTGAAGCCCAGGGGGCTTTACCAGCGATAATGACGAATATGTTCGCCGCGTTTTTGAATTTCTATAATCGATTGAATCCCGATGTGAATATGCCGTTCAGTAAACTTGGCAAAAATGGAGCGCGCCGACTCTTTTGTTTTAATCCCTCCTTTTTGCAAAGGCAAATCGGAAACCAACAGCAACGCACCAATCGGCGCCTTGCTGACAAATCCGACTGAGAATAAAGCAGCGCATTCCATTTCAATAGCAATGGCGCGCTCTTCGTATAATGTCCTCTTGAATTCCTCATCAAACTCCCAAAATCGATAATCGGACGTGTGAACGACGCCCGTGCGATAATCCAGACCTTGTTCCACCAGCATTTGACTGATAAATTTTTGAATCTTGAATGTCGGCAGTGAAGGCACCTGGGGAGGAATAAAATGCTGGGAAACGCCTTCGTCGCGAATGGCGGCCATTGGCAGAATAAAATCACCAATCTGAAGTGAACGATGGAGCCCGCCGCACATGCCGAGAAAAATCACGGCTTGCGGATCAATGGCACTGAGCAGTTCGATGACCAGTGCTGCTGTCGGAGCACCGATTTTAAAATCAATCATGCTCACTTTATTTTCCGGGCTATGAACCGCCGACCACACCGAACCAGTATGAACGTCGGCCTCGAAACGTTCAGAAAACACATCAATATATTTTTGAAAATTGGTCAGCAGAATATACTGCTGAAAGTCGGCGACATTGGAACCACTGTATCGTTCGAGCATATCGCGGGCGATACGCTGCTTTTCCTCATTATGATACGTCAGCTTGCGTCGCAGCTCGCTGTAGAACATGTCATTCAATTTGTCGATATGCATTTTAGCTCCTATTTGAACAGACCAATCCCATAGTTGCATAGGCGGCAAATGTCAATCACTGAGCGATCGATCAACATTTGTCGTCGAAACGCAGTATAAGATTTATTCACCCAGATATCAGCAAAGGCTTCGTTTTCAATAGTGCCGAAAGGATATTCACCATTTTTGTCAAAGCAGCAGGGCACCACTTGCCCGTCCCAATCGACCAAAGTGGTCAGCCATACGCGCGGGCAAATACCCTTCCCCCGTTTGACCTGCAACGAGTCATCCTGAATATCATAACGACGATATCGTTCATCTTTCGGCAGCCATTCGTCCGCCTCCGCGGTCGTCATCACCTGCGTGGTTTTAATTAACAGCCGATCCACACCCAGTTCTTTGGCCAGCCTTTTCATTTTTGGAATTTCATGCTCATTATGGCTCATCACCAGAAATTGGAGAAAAAGATAGGGTGTTTTGCTGTTCAATTTTCTTTTGGCAGCGGTCAAATTGCGGATGCCGGACAGAACTTTGTTCAAATCACCGTTGATACGATAACGCTCATAACTCGCCTGAGTCACACCATCGAGAGAAATAATCATGCTGTCCAATCCGCTGCGCACAACCCGTTCCGCTGCATCAGCATGAAAGAAATGGCCGTTGGTGCTCGTCGTCACATAGAGCCTTTTGGATTTGGCATAGGCGACCATCAGATCAAACTGCTTATGCAGGTAGGGTTCACCCTGATGATAGAGGG
>RPQV01000891.1 GCA_003818595.1 Calditrichota bacterium | reverse complement strand
ATGCTATTGAACAGATCGTTTCCTCCATCATTGAAAAGAATCCCCGCGATGTGCAGGATTATTTGAACGGCAACGAAAAAGTGCTGGGTTTTTTTATCGGCCAAATCATGCGCGCAACCCTGGGGAAAGCGAATCCAAAACTGGTTAACTCTATCCTGCGCAAAAAATTGGCCCTTTTATCCAAGTGAAGAATGGCTGAAAAAATGAATTGAACAAATAAAGGAATTCCCTGAATGGTCACCACCTCCGATTTCAAAACCGGATTAATCGTCAGAATTGATAACGAACTATATACCATTGTAGAGTTTCAGCACGTCAAGATGGCGCGCGGGAGCGCCTTCACGCGGACAAAACTCAAAGGCTTGCAGAGCGGTCGCGTGCTTGAAAGAACCTTTCGCGGCAGCGACAAATTGGAAGATGTCAACATCGAACGTCGCCAAATGCAGTATTTATATCGTGAAGGAAATATGCTCTTCTGCCTGGCCAACGAAACATATGAACAAATCGCCCTGGAAAGCAGGCTGTTGGCGCCTTCGCCTGATTTTCTCAAAGAGGGTATCCAGGTAAGCCTTTTGCTGAATGACGAAGTACCCATCGCGGCAGAAATGCCGTTTTTTGTCGAATTGGAGGTCATTGAAACCGATCCTGGATTCAAAGGAGATACGGTCTCCGGGGCAACCAAACCGGCGACGGTGGAGACCGGCAGTCGCGTTCAAGTGCCATTGTTTGTCGAAGCGGGGGATGTCATTAAAATTGATACGCGTTCCGCCAGCTATTTGGAACGCGTCAACAAATAGCCACATTTACGGAGAGACGTTATGCGGCCAAAACAGATTGAAGAACTGGTCAAGATTGTTGAAAGAAGCGCCATCGATGAGCTTGAAATCAGTCGGTGGTGGGGTCAAAAAATACGAATTCATAAAAACCGAGGAGGCGTCGCCGGTACCGGAGTTACGCCTGCGCCGGTTCAGTATGCCGCCCCGCCGCCGCTGCCGGTACTTGAGCCCGTTATGGCGGCGGAACCCAAAGCGGCGCCCGCTGATTCAGGAAAATTTGTACCCATCCGCGCCCCCATGGTGGGCACCTTTTATCGCGCCTCTTCGCCCGATGCTTCCCCCTATGTCAAAGAGGGAGATGTCATTGCAAAAGGGCAGGTGGTCTGCATTATCGAAGCCATGAAACTGATGAATGAAATAGAGTCTGAGGTGGGCGGGCGTGTGGTGAAGGTTCTTGTCGAAAATGCGCAGCCGATTGAATACAATCAATCGCTGTTTTTAATCGATCCTTCCTAGAAAGCCGGGGAGGGACCTTGTTCAAAAAAATACTCATAGCGAATCGCGGTGAAATCGCACTGCGCATCATACGCGCCTGCAAAGAATTGGGGATCCGAACGGTCGCGGTTTATAGCGTCGCCGACCGCGACAGCCTGCACGTCCGTTTCGCGGATGAGGCGGTGTGCATCGGACCCGGACCAAGCGGCAAAAGCTACCTCAGTATCCCCAATCTCATCAGCGCAGCGGAAATCACCAATGCCGATGCCGTGCATCCGGGTTACGGATTTCTGTCGGAAAATGCTCATTTTGCCGAAGTCTGCGAATCTTGCGGCATTCACTTTATCGGACCATCGCCTGCGATTATCACGCAGATGGGAGATAAGGCGTTCGCCAAAGATACCATGAAAAAGGCAGGAGTGCCGACGATACCCGGTTCGGATGGCGTGGTGGGCAGCTTGAGTGAGGCGGAAAAGGTCGTCGATGAGATTGGATTCCCCGTCATCGTCAAAGCTGTCGCCGGCGGCGGCGGCCGCGGCAT
>RPQV01000890.1 GCA_003818595.1 Calditrichota bacterium | reverse complement strand
CACTGCTCTTATCCGTAACCGCCTTGCCCAAGAGCTCCTGATCGCGCGATTGAAAGATGAAAGCGAATGCCTCGGTAAATGCATTATTAGGGACTCCATTAAGCATATAATGATCAATTCGGTTGAGGGAAAATACCTGCTCAACATTATGACCTAACTCATGAATGGCAATGTTGTAGCCCTTATAATTCATGCCGGCGGCCGGGATGCGGGTGCGCAAATGTGCGTCGTCTTCTCTCCTCAATGCTCCGTTCGCATGGCCGGTTCCTCTGGAGGGATCGACCTTTATCTTTTTTTGCAGAAACGACGCGGTTTCAGCATCAAATCCCAAGTCAGTGAGAATGCGCGCCAAATCATTTTGAAATCTCTCCACCGTTGGATAGCGATAGGCGACAAGTTCGTCCAAATCTCCCTCATTGAATAAAGTGCGCGGCTTGAATCCGGAATACCAGATATCAAAGGATTCGAATGGCCTTCCACATCTCTGACTGATTACATCGGCCACTTTTTTTGCCGCCGGCGCCGAAAGTACGGAAGAAATCAATGCTTCGAACTCATTTTCCAATATTTCACGATGCTCTCTAAACTGGCGATCCATTTTGGTTGGAAATAAAGGATTGAATTTATCCACGCTTTTTTCAGCGTTAAAAATATTGATCAGCATTTCATAACGGCGGTTATTTTCGCTCATCATCGCTGTCGGGACGCCGTTTTGATAGACCTGGTTTGAAACAGGATCCCATTCAAATTGTTCACTATTGATGACCATTCGAGGTATATCTTGAAGAATAATTCGTTCCATGACGGCATAGATCATTTTCTGTCGCTCGAATCCCCGCTCATCTGCATATTGACTCTTGAGTTCATCGCGCAAACCCCAGTGAGTTATAAGTTTCAGTCCGGGTGGAAAGAGCCTTTCACCCTTGGCAGTTCTCAACTGATGCAGATAGATATTATAATTGGCGATATAATCGTCTGCCTGAACATAGGCGCGGGAAAGTTCCTGTGAAATAGAAGCAGGAACACGCGCTGTAAACTGATCAGCCAGACGTGATTGTGCCCAATGCATCCGACTCCATTCATTACCCCGGGCCATTTTCTCTTCCAGCGAATAAATCGGAAAATTCAGCAGAATCACAAATGCAATTTTATTCAGAAACAAATCATCTTGAATATGGGCGAAAGGATCGTATTCGGCAAACAGATAATCGATCGGTAAAAGCGGATCCACCTGCAGTTCAAGCGGACTTTTTAAATCACGACTTATTTCGTGATTATGACCGTAGATGGTCTCCAGATTTTGTTGCAGGCGGAGAAAAGCATTTTGCAGAGAATCTTCGTCTGTGATAAAATGGCGGAGGCAAAAATCTTTAAATTCTTGTGCATCACCATCCTCATCGCCCCACAAAGATGCTGCCTGTCGCACACCGATTTGGATCCGCTCATAGTCCACTGGCCTATGCATTTCCAACAAGGAAAGAGTGATATTTTCAATGGTTTCCAAGGTTATAGCCCTCCCCGGCAGCACGTAAACCAGCATTAAAAACATAATTGAGATTAATTTCGACATTTATTCGATACCTCCAAGCTCATCATCGATCCGATGGCTGAAACAGCTCATAGTTATACAGTATTTTATCAATGAATTTGAATCCTCAGCATTCAAAAATGTTTTACCGATGAAGAACGATCCAATTTAATTCCAGACGCCGCTGCTGTCCACAACGCCATTGGTAAAATCCCACCATTCACCTGTACCCTGACGATGCCATAGAAATTGCTGATTAATCACATAATCCTGACCCTGGAGTTT
>RPQV01000889.1 GCA_003818595.1 Calditrichota bacterium | reverse complement strand
TCCCAGACGATGCGTCCTCAAACTGCGTACGACCGCATCCTGACAGTTCCGGGCGCGACAACCGACCAGCAGATTCCGGCTCCACTCTTTATATCGATTCGTCTGCAACAGGCGCAGGAGATACTTTTCGGCCGCATGATATTCCTCCTTGGCCAGATGAATCAACACCAAACGTCTGAGTACCCGCGGGCTCTCGCCCTCCACCGCCATGGCTTCGTATGCTCTATGTTGGGCGCCGTTGATATTCCCCAGATCGAGGAGTAAATCACAATACTCCAAAGCATAATCGTAAGAGATGCGATCGTTGCGATAGAGCCCGTCCTGCTGCTCGACATTTTCATAGCTGAACAGCTGATCGCCCAATTGCTGGGTAAAGTAGAGCGCCCGATAGAGCTGCAGATTGGATAAACGATGGTTGACCGGATGCCGCTGCAGAATCGCCAGGATCGAGGTCCAATCACGTTTTTCAGCGGCGACATTGACCCGCAACACGCTGCGATATCGAACATCAATCAGCATCGGTGCAAGCACAATAAAACTCACCACCGCGCCGGCAAACATCACATAACCCCACAGAGCCGAACGTTCACCTTTGTTGTTTTCAAGCCGTCGTTCAGGATGTCTCATGAAACGGCCTAATAATAGAAAAACAATGAGTATGAGCCAGAATATCAGCACAAGTCCATCGCCGGACAATGAGGTTGAACGCGGCAAAAGCGCGGTGTACCAATTCCTCGGGTCAGTTGAAGTAAAGAGCCGGTAAAAATACGGCAAAGCCGCGGTGTACGCGGCAAAAATCAGCGAAATCGTCAAGCGCACAGTCTGGGAACGCGGACGCATGAGAATCAGGAAAAGCAAGGCGTAAATCAGATTAGTGCCCGCGCCAATATAATAGATCGCGGCATTGACCAGGGCGAACAAACCAATCATCCCATAGGTTCTTGTGGAGGATAATGTGAAATACAAGCCGGCCAGGACGATGAGCGAACACAGCAGCGGCGTCAGCGTCGCATCATAACGGAGCTGATGGAGAGCCAATGGCAGGATCATCAAAAATTCGCTGCCCGTCCATGAGCGAACAGGAGAAATCACTTTAAGTAACGCGCGTATCATTATGACATTCAGCAGCAAAACCAGGCACAGGATCAGAGCGCCCAATGTCGAGGAGAAATACCACTGCATGAAAAAGGCGTTGAGATATTCGACGATTCCCCCGGGATAGGAGATATATTCGTGCAAAAATCGATTTTCAAAAAAGAATACCGGATGTTGGTGCATATAAACCAACTGGGGATCAAGGAGCTTTATATAGGTGAAAAACAAAGCGGCAAATCCAACGAATGACAGTGCGACCCAACGCAGCCGATACAAGAGTCCCATTTCCTTCGCCCTTACGTTATTTGAGCAGGGTTAATTTTCGGAACAGGCTGCCGTCATCGCACTGCAGGCGATAGAAATAAACGCCCGCGGCCAAGTGAGAACCGTCCCACTGCACGCGATGACGACCGCTGTCCAACTGCTGATCGATGAGCAGGTCGACCTGCTGACCCAGGAGATTGATAATCGCCAGGCGCGCATGCCCGACGCGAGGCAGATAAAAGGTGATGGTCGTTCGGCTATTGAACGGATTGGGATAATTGGCATCGAGCGCAAAATCGAACAAATCATCACTCTTTGGTTCTTGTACAGCCGCCGCGACCGCATCATCTCTCCCCGGGGTTCCTCCGGAAATGCTGGAAGCTGTCCATTGCCGGGCGTCATCCTGATCAATGTAGGGATCAATTTGGCGCGTCACCAGCGAATATCCGGCGCCATCGGCGGAATTCGGCCAAGGATACTGATCATCATAGCTGATGCGTATCAAGGTA
>RPQV01000888.1 GCA_003818595.1 Calditrichota bacterium | reverse complement strand
TCCGCTTCAGCCACTGCTGCACGCATGCGTTCACAAACCTGAATATCGATATAGCGGGTGATTTCCGGCATATTTATCGTCCGTTATCTGGAGGGATGGATCATCCCCCGAATTTGAATCTCAGGCATTTTTAAGAAGGTCCGCATCATAACCCAGATTGCGCAAATGAGCGGGGAAATCTTCAAAACCATGCGTGGTGAAGATTTTATGAGGATTCACCTGTTTGACAAAGCTCAGCAGTTCGTTGAAATCCGCATGGTCACTCAGCGGAATCATATGATCGCTGCCGAAACGATGCCCCGACTCACTTTTTGCCCATCCTGACAACAGCACCGTGCGTCGTCTGGGCGGGATATCCTTTAATTTGTTCATCTGCATGAGGTGAGGAGGAACGATCAATACCTGTCCGCTTTTCAACGGCTCATTTTTCCACAGGGTGCAGTTTTCGAAAGCCGCACCGAATTGCTCGTAAATCTGGGCGATTTCCCAGGCGGCACGATGAACCTTCACCTCATATCCTGCGCTCCCCAGGATTTTCATTGCTTCCTGCGCTTTCCCCAGGCCATAGGCGAGGACGATTGGTTGGACGCTGCTGCGAATACAATCCTCGATAAAGGTGATGAGATGGGCGACCAGGTCTTCCGGTGTGATGTCAAAGGTGTAAAGCGGATGACCAAAGGTGGATTCCATGATCAAAATGTCAGCCTGAGGTATTTCAATATTACAGGTTGTCCAGCTTTTCTTTAGTTTGAAATCGCCGGTATAGAGGAGTGAAGAGCCATCCTTTTCGATGCGGATCATGGCGGATCCCAATATATGGCCGGACGGATAGAGTTCGATGGTCATGTCCCCTAACTGATAGGGCCGGCGAAAGTCAAGAGAGAGCACCTGCTTTTGCCGCGCCCGCAAATGATGAAATCGAATCGTTGGGGGCGTCGCCAGAATCAAGGGGTGATTTTTGATATGATCCGAATGTCCATGAGAGACAAACGAAAAAGGAACCACGCGATGGGCGTCGAGCCAAAACTCGCTGTTTTTTATTCTGATTCCCCGGGCATCATATTCGAACATGCCGTTTCCTGTTGTAGGTGATCAACTCTTTTTCACCGAAGCGATGATGCGCTGCACAAAGTATCGGTGAATCCGGGTGTCTGAAGTCAGTTCCGGATGAAATGTCCCCACCAAGATGTTGTCTTGTTCAGCGAGGATCACCTGACCTGAATAAGAGGCGAGCACCCTGACTGTCTCGCCCATGGAAATAATTCGAGGGGCGCGGATGAATATCCCCTCCATGGTTTCACTTTTGCCGTTGAGCTGAAGGGTGATGTCATCGATAAAGGAATCCGCCTGACGACCATAGGCATTTCGTTGAACCGTGATGTCGATCAGGTTCAACGAATCCTGATCCATTCCGACGATGCTCTTTGCCATGAGAATACAACCGGCGCAGGTGCCGTAAATAGGCTTGCGACGGCCGAAATCACGCACGGCATCCCACAGATCGTGTTTTTTCAATAGATTGATCAATGTGGTGGATTCGCCGCCGGGCAAGATCAGGCCATCACAGCGCTGCAAATCCTCGCGGTTGAACACCAGCCGAGTGTGACAATTCAGCAGACGCAGAATTTGTCGATGTTTTTCATAATCACCCTGCAGCGCCAGAATGCCGCAGGTTATGGTCGGTTCGTTCACCATCCGCGCGGCGCCATCCGCTCTTCCGGCGGTATTTTATCGATTTCAATGCCCGGCATGGCTTGTCCCAACCCCTCGGAAACGTGCGCCACCAGGTCAAAGTCCATATAATGGGTCGTCGCTGAAACAATGGCCTTGGCCATTTTATCGGGTGCAGAGGATTTGAAAATCCCGCTGCCGACAAAAACGGTTTCGGCGCCGAGTT
>RPQV01000887.1 GCA_003818595.1 Calditrichota bacterium | reverse complement strand
TAGCGCCATTGCCGTTGCTCGATGTCAATTGTCATATCAAAAGCGCTATCCGCGCCGGCCGTAAAATTCCAGGAGATATCTAGATCAGGAAATCCGGGCTGATGCAGCCATTGATCGAAAAACCAGGAGAGCGAACGTCCACTCTCTTCTTCGGCGACGCTGATGAAATCTGCGGTCAAGACATTGCCATAAGCATATCGGGCGGCATAGTTCCTCAGCGTCCGCATAAAGGCATCTTGTCCAATGGTCCAACGCAGCATGTGCAGAATCCACGCCCCTTTTTGATATACTGTTGCTCCCCAAAGATAAGCCGGATTATAGACCGTAAAATGGCCTCGACGCGACACCTCCGCAAAATAGGCTTCAGCAAGATGCTCCATATAAAGAGAGAGATAATTCCCGCCATACAATGATTCGAAATAGAGCGCCTCAGAATAGGTTGCAAAGCCCTCGTTCAGCCATATATCTTTCCAATCCGCCAAGGTGACATAATTTCCCCACCAATGATGCGCAAGCTCATGTGCAACAATATATTCATACTGATTATCTCCGGTCAAGAGCTGATTGGAAAACGTGGTCAGCGTTTGATGTTCCATCGCACCACGATTATTCGCTTCGACCATTCGATAATTGGAAAAGGGATAGGGACAAAACGCCGTTTCAAAAAAGTTCATCATGACCGCGAGATTTTTCAAATCTTTTTTAGCTTTATCAACATCATGCGGGAAAATTAAAGCCTGAATCGACAGTGAATCACCGGAGATTGAGCGGTACGGATAGTCCAAAGTGCTGTATTCTCCAATCGCCAAGGCGATTAAATAGGGCGCAATGGGATGAACTTCGCGCCAATGAAAAATGTTACGATTTCCTTCCTGAGCAAATGAAACCAGCTCACCATTCGAGAATGCCTGCGCTGGTGTAGGAACATTGATTTGAAGGTCCAAAAGAGCTTTATCCCAGGGTTCATCATGCGACGGAATCCAATAGCGCAGCATCGATGGCGGATAAGAATTGATGCCCTGTCCAATGGTAAAAACAGAATTATCAGTGAAAAAAAAGCCGCCGAAACCATCATTGGTTGGTGTTCCTTGATAATCGATCGCCGCCAAAATGGTGTCCGCAGGAAGGAATTTCGAAATATAAAGTTTATCGGCGGTCTGCTTAAAGGAGACCCCGTTACCGTTGATTGAAACCGCCGTCACGTTCAACTTGATCAGATCAAGATCAAATTGGGATAATTGAGTGATTGGAAAAACAATCGTTAATAAAGCCCTGCCGGTCAACATTTTTACTGACGGTTCCACGAGCAAATCGACTTGATAATGTATAATATCGATTGAATCGTTGACCTCCCGAGAGTGAAAGGACTGAATCCCGGCTGAATGAGAATTCGGAATCGAGTGCTTTGCCTGAACCTGAGCGACCAAAAGAGAGCCAAAGCAAAAGAGCAGTAAATGTGAATAGAGTCTCTTCAATGACGCGGATCCTTCAGTTGGGTCATGACCAAAAGAGAGATGACGATGACGCCGCTCCATAACAGCAGAACCGTAGACCGCATCGGTTTAACCATGAGCAATTCATACCCAATGAACAAAAAGGCGATGGAAATATAGATGATCCCGCGTTTTTTGTAGGGATGAGCTGTTTTAAATTTTTGCATTAATTTTGACGGCATCCGTTTTACACTCTTAAAAATTATGATCTTCCCATTGTCTGACCAGTTCATACATCATAACACCAAAAGCAACCGAAACATTTAAGGATTGTTTGATCCCAAACATGGGAATTTCAACAGCGATATCGCAAAAATCTAAAAGCGATTCCTGAATTCCCAGATACTCATTTCCCAGAACAACACATAAAGGAAAATGATAAGGTGCCCGATTAAAGTCAATGCTTTTATTGGTGTGTTCAAGCGCAACGATCTGCCCCCCGTTGCGTTTCAGTTCAGCGAGAACATCCGC
>RPQV01000886.1 GCA_003818595.1 Calditrichota bacterium | reverse complement strand
TTTAAAATAATCAATATCAAACATGATCAATGAAAATGATATTCGATGGCGTTCAGCTCGTCTTACCTCCATGCTCAGCACATCTTTAAAATGGCGATAATTATACAGACCGGTCAGGCCGTCGGTCAATGCGAGTTCCCGCAGGCGTTCTTTCGCGCGCTCCAGCTGGGAAATTTTTTCCTGAAGCTGATCATGCAGCATTTTAACCCGCAGCAATGACCTGACTCTCGCCAGCAACTCCAGTTTGTTGAAGGGTTTGCTGATAAAATCATCAGCGCCCGCTTCAATTCCTCTAATTTTGCTCTCGATTTCATTGAGAGCAGTGACCATGATAATGGGTGTATATTTGGCTTTTTCACTTTTTTTCAACTGTCGACAGGTCTCAAAGCCGTTCATTTTCGGCATCATGACGTCGAGGAGAATAAGATCAGGCTCAACGGTTTCAACCTGTTGCAGCGCCTCTTCTCCATTTCGGGCAATAAATGTTTTATAATTCTGCGTCGCTAAAAAAGCCTGCAATAATTGAATATTCACCGGGATATCGTCAACAACGAGAATCTTGGGATGATGATTAATATGGTTATTTTTCACGCTTCCCAGCCCGGAATAAATCGACGCGAACAGGAACAATGGCGCATTGGCGCCTGTTGTCAGATATAAAAAACATGTACTTCCTTCATTCACATTCCCAGGAATTTAAATATTCTCGCAACATGCGACGAAAGGACGTCACATGCGGAATATTTAGTGTCCGACATCGAGCTGATCGATTGCGAACATCAGTTTAATAAAATTTTATCGGCCTGTTCGAAATACTGGAGGCTTTTCTGCACTTCCTCATCCACAGCAGCTGTGGCAGCATTTCTCCCTTCATCACCCCACAATCGCCAGGCCAAAGCAATCTTCAGTTCTGCCGCCACAATGAACCGAATTGAATCCAGATCACCAGAATTGATCTTGAGTGCCGGTTGATTCGAAACCCAATTGCTGAAACGATTCCATAAAACATCATCCATTTGAAAGGCGGCCAAGAAATCGTTCTGTTTTTTCGGTCTTGTTTCTTCCGGGATAGTAACGATATATTCATCCGCAAACTTTAAAAAATAATCATTATCCTCAGCATAAAACTTTTTCAATAACGCCGGAATTGATTTGGCGTTTTTCTTGCTTTCAAAATCAGGTTGAATCCCTCCGCCGTCTGATACAAACCTGCCCTTCGGAGTTTTAAATTTTTTCGGCGCAACCGCCGGACTTTTGCCCTCGTCGGACAACACATTTTCATTTTGAATGGATCGACCCAAAGGCGTATAATAGCGGGCAGTAGTCAGCAGCCGAATCGATCCGTCTTGAAAGGGATATTCTGTCTGCACCAAAGCCTTGCCGAAAGTTGTCCTTCCCACCACTATTCCTCTATCCCAGTCTTGAATCGCTCCCGTGATGATTTCAGCATCGCTCGCAGTTTTTTCGTTGACCAGGACAACCAAGGGCAGTTGCGGAAAGGTGACGCTTGAAGTCGCGATGAATTGTCCGGATGTTTGCGGGGCCCGACCTTGGGTAAAGACGATCAACTTCCCGCCTTCAATAAAACGATCGGCCACTGCAATGCCCGCTTCAAAATCACCACCGCTGTTATTCCTCAAATCAAGTAAAAGCCGTCGCATGCCCACCCCATTCAGCTCTGCGAATGCCAAGTCCAGTTCGATAGGAGTAGATTCTGCGAAATGGGTGATACGTATGTAGCCGGTTATGGTATCCAGCATACAGGCTGCAGAGATGCTTTCAATGTCGATTTTGCGTTTTTGCAGATCAAAATGCATAACCAGATTCTGTGACGGACGCAATATGTCCAAGGAGACATATTGGTTTCGATTGCCGCCGAGCAGACTTTCCATCTCATCGGTGCTGATCTCGGAAACGACTTGGCCATCAATTTTCTGAATTCTGTCACCGATGAGAATACCTGCAAGAGCAGC
>RPQV01000885.1 GCA_003818595.1 Calditrichota bacterium | reverse complement strand
CGGTAACAAGTATGGCACCACAACCGGTTTTCATCACATCAACCTGTTGAACGTACCGCAATTGGATATCCGATGTGAATATGCCCGCCTCCGTCCATTCACCTATAGCCATAAAAATCCTCTGACCAGCTATTACCATTTTTCGACCATTCTCGGCCACTGGATAGGTCCAAATGCCGACATTTTGCTCGGTGATCTGTCATACCGATTCTCCTATCGAACATTATTTCGGATACAAATTGAGCGTCTGCGACAGGGCGAGAATACGCCGCTGCTCAACGTCGGCGGCGACGCGAATATCCCGCATGAATCCTTAAGTGAAGATGAAAATGCTCCATTTTTAGCCGGGATTTTGGAGAGTTCATCACGGATCAGACTCAAGTTAAGCTATGAACCCCTGCGAAACCTGTTTTTGCAGCTTGAATACTCATGGACAGCATATACTTCACAACAGCCGGGAGACAATGAATTCAATTCTGGACAGCGACAAGAAGTGGTCTTGGGATTTTCATTGAATAAATAACCCAAAAACGGGTTGAAGCTGTGGTTACTAACACGTGATTGTCTCTGCTAACGATCAAGTTTCTTTGGAATGATAATGTCGACAGCTCCTCACAACAACGCGACGCTCACTCATGGCGGCCTATTAGCCAAGAATGTTATTTATAATCTGCTCGGCATGTTGCTGCCGCTGGTTGTAGCGATGATGACCATTCCGCGGTTGGTTAAAGGACTCGGAACAGAACGTTTCGGTGTTTTGGCGCTCTCCTGGGTTGTGCTGGGGTATTTCGGCGTTTTTGATTTCGGGCTGGGACGCGTGATTACCAAGATGATCGGTGAAAAGCTCGGAAAACATCAGGGTTCTGATGTCGCCTCGATTGCCTGGACAGGGCTTTTTTTCCTCGGTATGCTCGGCCTTGTCATGGCAGCACTTCTCTATATGATCGCCCCTCTCCTGGTATTCAGGATTCTGAAAATTTCCGCCGTCCTGCAGCAGGAATCGCTGAGCGCCTTTCGCGTGCTGTCGCTTTCGGTTATTTTCGTCATTCTGACGGTTGGATTGAGGGCAACGCAGGAGGCCTATCAAAAATTTGCGATTCTCAATGTCATTCGCACATTGAATGGCATCCTGATTTATCTGGCGCCTCTGCTGCTCCTGCCGTTCACACGAATCATCAGTCATTATGTATGGGCACTGACTGGGGTCCGATTGGTCATTATGCTGATCAATGGCGCCGCCTGCGCGGTTCAATTCCCGACTATCCGCCGTAGGCCCATCATTGATCTGCAATTAGCCAAACCGATGTTTCGATTGGGCGGCTGGATGTCGATCAGCAATTTGATTGGCCCCATCATGGTCTATTTCGATCGTTTTCTCATGGGAGCATGGATTTCAGTTGCCGCCGTGGCATTTTATGTCACCCCCTATGAGGTGATTATCAAGTTGCTGGTCATCACCTCTGCGGTGGTTCAGGTATTGTTTCCGGCTTTTTCCGTCAGCACCAGCACAGAGAATCAAAAGACCGCTCTTTTGTACAGCCGCGGCATTCGTATTCTGAATCTTGCCTTTTTTCCTGTTGTGTTGGCCGTCATTCTTTTTTCTCGAACGGGACTCGCTCTGTGGTTGACGCCTGAATTCGCGGAAAAAAGTACCGGTGTGGCTCAATGGTTGGCGATCGGCATTTTTTTGAACGCTCCCGGCCAGATCGCCTACAGTCTGCTTCAAGCAGGTGGTCGTCCGGATTTGACGGCCAAGGTGCATGTCTTTGAGACGCCTGCATATCTGGCGGCGCTCTATTTCGGTGTCAAGTATGGCGGCATAACCGGCGCCGCCATTGCCTGGACGTTGCGGCTGTTGGTCGAAACCTTTGTCTTGTTTTATCTGGCGGAAAAAATGATCCCTCATGCCATTGAAAAACAGCGCGAATATAAACTGTTCACACTAGCGGCCACAATACTTTTTGCAGCTCTCACTTTTTTCAGCCTGACGATGGTTCAATCGGTGCTCCTGTTCATTGTAATTTTGCTTGCCGCGTTGGTATGGTTCGGTCTTGCATTG
>RPQV01000884.1 GCA_003818595.1 Calditrichota bacterium | reverse complement strand
TTGGCAAAAAACCCCATTCCAAATATATAAAAAGCGCTCAGAACGCCACCATCGCGGTTTTCATGCTGATTGCCGCCGCTTCGGTCACTTTGTTCATCTCGCTATTTCGGCGTGATTTTAAAATTGAATATGTCGCCCAGTATTCCAATCGTTCACTCTCATGGTTCTATCCTTTTGCGGCGCTTTGGGAGGGTCAGGCGAGTTCGCTGCTCTTCTGGTGCCTCCTGCTTTCGTTGTTTGCAGTCATTGTGCTGCGGCAGAATCGCCATAGGCAGTCCGACCTGCTTCCCTATGCCTTGGGAGTGATGCAGACAACTATATTCTTTTTTTTGTATCTTTTGGTGTTCAAATCCAATCCCTTCACCAAACTGCCCTTCACACCGACGGACGGTCAAGGTTTAAATCCCCTGCTGCAAAATCCAGAGATGGTTTTCCACCCACCTTCCCTGTACATTGGATTCGTCGGTTACACCGTTCCCTTTGCATTTGCACTGGCAGCGCTCATAACCGGACGACTGGATGAGCATTGGCTGAAATCAATCAGACGTTGGACGCTTTTCTCGTGGCTTTTTTTAACTTTGGGAAACGTATTGGGCATGCAATGGGCTTATGTTGAACTGGGATGGGGCGGATATTGGGCTTGGGATCCAGTCGAAAATTCTTCCTTGATGCCATGGCTGACAGGAACCGCATTTCTCCATTCGATGATTGTTCAAGAACGTCGCCATGTGCTCAAGCGCTGGACGCTTTCATTGATCATACTCACTTTTACATTGACCATCTTCGGCACCTTTGTGACGCGCAGCGGACTGATCTCTTCGGTGCATGCTTTCGGCGTTTCAAATCTCGGTCCCCTATTTTTGGGATTTTTGGCTTTGATTATCATTGTGTCGATCTCTTTGATGATAAAAAGAATGCCCGAATTGAGCAGCAAAAATGACATCGGAACATGGTCGTCCAAGGAATCTGGATTCCTCATTAATAATTTATTGTTTGTCTCTCTGACAATCGGCATATTCATCGGTATCCTCATGCCCACTATCAGCGAGCTTGTTCAAGGTGAACAATTGACCGTCGGCGAAGATTTTTTCAATCGTTGGGCCATACCGATCGGCCTCTCGATTTTTCTTCTCATCGGTGTATGTACGGTATTATCCTGGATGAGAACGACGATCGGCAAAGTTTGGCAGACCCTTCGATTGCCATTAGCTTTCTCCTTCATCATCGCATTACTTCTGGTCCTATTCGGTATTGGACAGACAGCCGCTGTGATCGCCATTGCGATTGCCGTCTTTTCACTCAGCGTTATCGTTCAAGACCTGATTCAAAGCGTACGCATTTATAAAAATCAACAAGATGCGACATTCCTTTCGTCTATTTTGGTCTTGATCCAAAGCCATAAAAGACGATATGGCGGCTCTATCGTTCACTCCGGGATCCTGCTTTTTTTTCTCGGATTAATCGGATCCTCTTCATTTATCACTGAAAAGACTGCGACCTTGAAGAAAGGTGAAAACCTGCAAATTGGCGGTTACCAGCTGTTATTCTCCGGCATCGAGCGTTCGAATGCCAAGGACCGAATCATCGACGCGGCAGTGATTAATATCAGCAAGAACGGTCGTCCATTAGGAATTATAAAATCTGAAAAACATCTCTTTGATAACTTTCAACCCGCGACTGAAGTCGGCATTCGCTCCACCCTGAAAGAGGATGTTTATGTTATATTGGGTGATTATGAACAATCCACTCAGATGGCGACTCTGGTCGTACTCATCAATCCGTTGGTTATGTGGCTTTGCTTGGGGGCAACCATCATGGTGATCGTTTCAATCATATGTATGCTGCCGGATCGTCGCAAAAAGTGAGCACATGGACATGTTGGAACTATTCATACTATTGGGTCTGATCATCAGTACGGTTTATTTTGTACTCTTGCCTTATATTCACGAGAGATCTCATCAGGATTTCAATTTATCAGCATCAACTCCTCAAGGCAGATTGTTGTATCAACAGGCGAACCTGCGGTCGATGATGGAAGACCTGGAATTTGATTTTCTCACTG
>RPQV01000883.1 GCA_003818595.1 Calditrichota bacterium | reverse complement strand
TACATAAAGACTGAAAGGATTGAAAGGTCGCTTTCCCGCAGATGATTTGCCAGAAGCTTTGCTTTATGAATGATTTCGCCTTCGAATCGATCGACGTTAAAAATGATCGAGTGACGCTTTCCGTCACTGCGAATGATGAGGTAATTGAGATGTTTAGCGAATGTGAGAAAAGCCGATTTTTGCAGGAACGAGAGAATAAAATCGTAAATCAAGCGGTGTGACTCGGGTTCGAGCAGATAAAGATGTTCCTGATTAGGCAACGCCTCCAGTTCAATATTGTCCAGTCCGGCCAACACCTGATTTTGGCGATACTCAATGCGGCGCTTGCTGGTGGTACGATAGTGACGCGGCAGGGGAGAAGGAATGATGGTTTCACCTGCGCCGGGCAGCTGATGCTGTTCAAAAAAGCGCCGGATAGCGGAGTTTTTGATCCTTATTTCCTGGTCATAGGTGAGTTCCAAGATTGAAGAGACGCCTTGGTGCGATAATTCCTCTGAAATCAAGCGATAAAAATCAGAAACCGGTCGAGATGATCCTGATGTCGGCTGATCACGAAAGGATTTTCGATTATTGACGTCACGACGGATTGATTTGTTTTTATGTCCTGCGCGCAAGATTATACTCCTTTCGGGCAAGTCATCTTTGCTGTTTACCACCGGTTTTTGCCGCGATCAGCGATTCTCATCCGATCTCAATTTCCGACACAAAAGTTTATGCCTGAATATAGCCATTTTTTTCCGCTTTTCATAAAGTCGCTCAATTGGGAGATAACTTTTTGATAATCTGACGATCGTGAGGATTCTTTTTTGTTCTACTTTTGTTTTTTTTTGTATATTTTGCCTTGAACAAAGGGAGAGAATGAATGAAGCAAGCTCTGGTTTTGATCGTTCTGGCGGTTTGCTGTTTTCTCAGCACATCTGCCGGTGCTGAAAAATTTGATCTGCCTATTGCTCGTCCTTTCCATGACTCCTTGGGGATCATGATTGACTCTCAAGAGAACCATCGATTTCATTTATTTCAGGATTTCGGCGGATTCACTGCTGCCAAGGTTTACTCAATTGATGACAACGATTATCAGCTGCACCTGTTGCGCAATAGTCGCATCGGCGCCCAGATGATCATCCAAAATCTGACCGCAGAGTCTTTCACTTTGCTTTGCAATCAAATCTCCATTCGCATGCATGACGTGAATGCAGGGAAAATATCCGATGTTCCTGTTTTAACGGCTGCTGATCGTCAGTGGGCAGACTCTTCAGTGACCAAAAAAGTCACTCTTCGTGACGGCAGTCGGCTGTTTGTGCTTCTGCAGAGAGCGATTTCCGACACCTTGGTGGTGCAGACGTGGGGAGGCATATCCATCAAGATTCCCGATCAGCAGATTGCTGAAGTCATATCCCTGCGCGAACAGGCTCTGGCGGGCGGATTCTACCGAACTGATCCGAACACTTCACGGCTCTTTTTCGCTCCCACAGGTAAACGTCTGGATGCGAAAAAAGGTTATTTTGCCGATTATTATGTTTTTTTGCCGACATTGGCGTATGGTGTAACGGATGTCATTTCCCTCAGCGGCGGGTTTTCAATTCTGCCGGGAGCAGATGAACAGATTGTGTATTTTGCTCCTAAATTGACGTGGGAAATATCGCCAAACCTGGGCTTGGCAGCGGGTGTTCTATATCTTGGCGTGCCGGAACAAAAGGATTTACAATTGGCCTATTCCGTTGTGACCTATGGCGGCGACAGCAAAAGCATGACCCTGGGCGCCGGAGTTCCCTTTGGCGGCGGTACGCCGCCAGGTTTTATTCTGATGATCGGCGGCGAATCACAGGTATCAAACAGCGTCAAGTTAATTTCAGAAAATTGGATTCTCAGTGGTGATGACACCAATGTGGTGTTTTCCGGCGGCGTGCGCTTTTTCGGCGAAAGGCTTGCTGTTGATTTGGCGCTGTTGACTGTCGATGAAATGCTGCATGAGAATGGTTTTCCCTTTATTCCATGGGTTGATTTTTCTGTCTTTTTCGGTAAACAATAGGCACGTTGCAGAGATAGATGACACCAATATATAAAAGGCGCTGAAATGAAACGATGGCTAAAATGTTTT
>RPQV01000882.1 GCA_003818595.1 Calditrichota bacterium | reverse complement strand
ACACGATAAAATGAATGATCAATAGATAAAAAAAGGATATATCTTATTTTATCCGGCATACGGGAAGGCGCCGGAATGCCTCGTGGTATTAAAAGATACACATTTTTTTTGCTTTTGCCAACACAAAAAAATGCAAACCGCATAATTCATCGGCGTCCGCACCCTGACGGACGCCGATTCTAATCAGTACAGCAAGTCATTTTTGCTTGCAGAACATTTTTTGAATCAGCCGATCCAGCCCGGCATAATAGCCGCTGTGGGTCACGGCGATGAGAAACAATGCCGCCATTTCAACCAGATTTTTATTGACGATCAAATAATTTCCTTCCATAGGAATGGAATAGAAAAAACCGACAAAAGGCGGATTGGCCAGGTAATAGAGCAGAATCAACAACATTCCGGCATAGCTGGCAGCGCGGGTGAAACAGCCCATAATGAGCCCCAAACCAATGGCAATCAAACCCCAAATATTCATCAAATTCACAACCGTCAACACACTATCGGTGTTGGCGATCCACGTAAAAAAGGGCGCCAAAATTCCACGCGCCTGGCTTAGATATCCAGCTGCCGACCAGGTTCCCTTTAATAACTTGGCCACACCCTCGTATAAGAAATGCCAACCGATCAGCACTCGCAGAATCACCAAGGCTGTCTTCTGCACGTTGGTATATTTATCATCCATAGCGATATAATCCTTTCAATATTAAAACGCATTCCCGAACTTTGACCCGCTCAAATAAGAAAATCCTCGTGATTAAACGTCAGCCGTTTGCCGGCTTCGATCGCTTCATTGACTTTAAGCACACACACCGCTGTTTCATAGCCGATTTCTGCCGGACAATTCAGTTTTTCTTTGCCGCGCACAGCGTTGAAAAAGTTTTGCAGATGAGGTTTATGATAAGGATCGTAGAATTCGATGGGAATCTGATGTTCATCGGGAGAAACGCTCTCGCGCACATCCATGCGCGCACTGATGTCCAATTCCTTCTTCTGCAATTGAATTTTGGGCGCAGTGATATAACCTTTTTGGATCCATTCGTCCCAATTCGGTGCATTTGGTTGGCGGTAAATCAAGCCGCCTTTGCCGCCTGCCTCGGACTCGGAAATCACCAATGTCCCCTGATCACCCATGAAATTCTCAAAATATCCCTGACTGCCGTTGGTGGTCTGCGTCTGATAATAAGCCCTGGCTACACCCTTCGGCGTTTCATATTCAAAAATGGCCATCACTGTATCATACCATTCATGAGAATCTTTGGGAAAATAATCCGTCCCTCCGCTGGCAATCACGGCTCGCGGTTGCGCTTCCAGAAACCAATTGTAAATGTCGATTTGATGGGAACCCAAATCGACAATAGGACCGCCGCCTAATCCTTTGTACCAACGCCAATTGGCGAACTGTTCCATACTCTTGAAACCAAATTTTCTCAAGGTACCTTCGGGAATCGCATATCTGGCCGGCCAGCCGAGATCATCCTGAACCGACCGGTTCCATTGCCCATTGACCGTGACAATACGTCCGACCAGTCCTGCCTCTTTGATAAGCTTTTCATATGAGTGAATATAACGGGGATGGCTGCGACGTTGATGGCCGATCTGCAATAGTTTACCGGTTTCCCTGGCTGCAAGAACCATCTTTTTGGCGCCTTCGAGTGTATTGGACATTTCCTTTTCACAATACACATTCAAACCCGCTTTCAAACAGTCAACCGTGTGTTGGCTGTGCCAAAAATCAGGCGTGGCAATGACCACGGCATCCAGATCTTTTTCCGTACTCAGCATCGTTTGATAATCTTCATAGCCGTTTACTTCGAAATTATATTTTTTCAGCAGATTGGTTGCTCGTTTGAGGTTATATTCGCTCCAGATATCGCAGACTGCGCGAAAACGCAGACCGGGAATCTGCAGCATGGCATTCAACAGCACCGATCCCTGAGCACCGACGCCCAGGAGAGCAACATTCAACTCCTCGACATTCTCCTCGGTTTTGGTCGTGCCCAATTTAGCCTCTTTTTGCTTTTTGACGTATTGGCGCTCCTTATAAAGCGAATAGCCGAATAAACCGAGCACCGGTGCCGTGGCAAGCCCCTGCAGGAAATCACGACGGTCGAGCCCGCTTTTTTCCTGCTT
>RPQV01000881.1 GCA_003818595.1 Calditrichota bacterium | reverse complement strand
TCCGTGTCGATAGGACTGCAAATCCATGGCCAATTGGTACTCGGTGTTGTATATGATCCCAATCGCGACGAACTTTTTCATGCTGTGAAAGATGGGGGCGCTTTCCTCAATCAGCACAAGATCAAGGTTTCCACTGTGGAAAAACTGGACGTCGCTTTGCTGGCAACCGGCTATCCTTTTCGCGTCAAGCATCATCTCGAGGTCTATCAACGTTCATTCAATGCCCTGTTCATGCAGGTCAGCGGCATTCGGCGGGCGGGTTCAGCGGCTCTTGATCTCTGTTATGTTGCCTGCGGTCGATTTGATGGATTTTGGGAATTGGACTTGAGGCCATGGGATATCGCCGCAGCTCAAGTCATTCTCGAAGAAGCGGGAGGGATGATCACCGATTTTTCCGGAGGGGATCAGGTGCTGCTCACGGGAAATACCATTGCGTCGAACGGCATTATCCACTCCAAGATTACTCAAGATATTAAAAATGTCTTTTCCGGCATTGTCGACCGATAAGCGAAATCCATCCATCTACCGTCGCCTGCGCATCGTTTTATATCTCGTCGTGCTTGCCGGATTGGTTTTATACGGACGATATTTTTACCCGGTCATCTCATTACAGCTATGCCTCGAACATCCTCAACGATATTATCAGCAAATTATAAATATCGGTAATGAAGCCGTCATCGAGCAGGTGAAAGATGATGGATTTGTCATTCGTTATCTGCATCATTTGGTTGCTGTCGAGGGAAACACATCAAATCTCAAGGTTGGGGAGTACGTCTACCTCAGAGCGCGATTTATCGCGCCGGATCGTCTTGAGCTCATGACGATGCACATCGCCGAAGGACGGAGAATGAAAATCATGCTTTCCATTATTCCCGCTGTGTTTATCATATTCTGGTTCTTACGACGTTTCCGATGGCGGTTCACGAGTTTCGACTTTGTGGAGCGCTGATGCCCGATCTCATCACCCATTCAATTGCTGCTTATTGGCTTTTACGGTTGCCGCGATTTGCCCGTTTTCGCGTCATTTTCTATCTGGGCACGATTCTTCCGGATATTTTGGCGCGACCTATTCATATTCTGTGGCCGCAACTATCGCTTTATTCAGTGGCGATCCACACTCCAGTTTTCATGGTTGTCTGTGCATTACTGGCCGCCGAGTTTTTTGCCCCTGCTCTGCGGACAACGATTCGAACTTTTCTTCTTTTGGGTATTGGGCTGCATTTTTTTCTGGATTTTTTCCAAATACATTTGGGAGATGGATATTATTGGTTTTTTCCCTTTTCCTGGAAATCATTTGAAATTGGATTATTTTGGCCGGAAACTTCGATTCGTCTCTTGCCCTTGTGGTTGATTCTGATCGCGGGATTTGAACTGACCTTGAGGTTGATCAAGAGCAGGTGAGCCCAAAAGCATAGAGTTACTCATTCAGCACTCTAAAGACCGCCCGATCGCAGGTGAAACAAATTTGGGCGTATTTTTCATTCATCTGGTATCCGGCCATGCCCAGATTGGCCAAAAGTGCTGCCGGCAGTTGCGGATAATCTGGGAAGATAAACGGCGTCACTTCATATTCACCCGAGGTCAATTGGAGGGCTTTAAAATTTGGATGGAATCCCCAGATTCGCTCTCTACGGCCGAGAATTTCACCATAAGGTTCGATCGGCCCAGGATTTTCGCACAGATAGACCATGCCCGTCGATAGATTTTTGATCAATACCCCTCCCATGAGCACCGGCGATCCATGTGGTAGCAACACTTTGATATTTTCCATGTCGGTTGACAAGTGCAGCGTGATGCTGAGCTTTTCTTTCGTTTGCGGATCGATGTCTCGAAACGCAGTCTCAGTGCGGGCTTGAAAAAGTTTCGGTAGAAAAAGTGGTAAAAGCTTCCCATTTTCGTTGACATCACCCGCGCCCCAGGTGATCTCGCCATCCTTGAGAACAATTTTTTGAGTGGTGATTTTATGGTTGATTGAATAATAATAGAGATCAAATACGCCACTCACCTGACCTAAATTGTTGAGTATCGGCCGGGGCGGCAGCGTCAGTTCATAGTTACCATTATTATCGGAAAAGGCGGCGACATCAATAACATCCAACCAAACGAAAACTCCCGCCAGCGGCCGTTTGCCGTCCGTCGTGATGA
>RPQV01000880.1 GCA_003818595.1 Calditrichota bacterium | reverse complement strand
GTGTTTACAAGGATGTCGTTGTCATGGCTGCCGACGATGCTGATTTTACCAAAAACGTGCAAATCGTATATAACAACGACATTGACAATTCGCTGGGCAAAGGAAAAGGAACTGATTTTCATTATGTAGAGACCAATGAAGGCAGATTGGTTGACTGCAAGGGCATTAAAGCTCGCTATATCCGTTCCTATTCAAGCGGAAACACCAGCAATGACTTGAACCACTGGATCGAATTAGAAGTTTACGGCAAACCAGTTAAATAGTAAATATGAATCCGGCGGCCGGTAGCCGCCGGATTGAAAGTACCATTGAAATCCTTCCTAACATCCAAAGCCGCTTTCTTCATCCTTTTCGCTATCATCCTATTCCTAGCGTTTTTTTTCCGCATTATCGGGTTGGAAAAACGACCTCTGCATACTGACGAAGCTGTCCACGGCGTCAAATTTGGATATCTTTTAGAAAATGATGATTATCGATATGATCCCCATGAATACCATGGACCGACATTAATTTTTTCAACGCTCGTCCCTGCTTGGATAAAAGGCAGTCAAAATATAAAAAATGTCAGCGTAACGATGCTTCGTTCAGTTCCCGTTTTTTATGGCATGTTGCTGGTCATTATCACTTTATCTCTCCTACCCTTAACAAAACGATCCGTCACGTTGTCGGCAGCTTTATTGACTGCCGTATCCCCGGCTTTCGTATTTTTCAGCCGCTATTATATCATGGAAATCATGCTGGTTCTGTTCACTGTAGCATTGATCCTGTCCCTTCACCGTTATTATCTCTCACTGCAAATGCGATGGATCATTTTGGCGGGTGCGCTGGCAGGTTTGATGCATGCCACAAAGGAGACTTGCATCATCACATGGATCGCGGTTTTCTCAGCAGGGATTATGGTGCTGTTGACCAAGAAAGGTGAGCTGCGAAAAACATGGCAACGACTGCCAAAAGCGCATTTGGTGACAGGATTATTGTCAGCCAAAATCGTTTCTTCGCTCTTGTTTACATCTTTTTTCCGGCACCCGCGTGGAATCATTGATTCCATTCTGACTTTTCAAATATACTTAAACCGCGGTAGCGGTGATTTGACGGCTCACATACACCCCTGGTTCAGCTATTTCCAATGGCTTTTGTGGAACAAGCAAACAGGCACTCCCTTGTGGACCGAGTTTTGGATTCTTTCGCTGGGAATGGTCGGCGCGTTGAGAATTTTCTCTTCTCCTCCCCAAAAACATCGACACTTTTGGCAATTTCTAACAATATACACCCTGTTGATGACGCTGATATATGCGGCAATACCCTACAAAACACCTTGGAGCATGCTGAGCTTTTACCACGGATGGCTCTTACTCGCTGCTTTCGCCGTTGCAGAGTTGGCAGCACAGAGAGCGAGCAGAATCTTTATCATCGTCTATATCTTTTTGGGATGCAGTCATCTGAGCCTGCAAAGTTGGCAACTGATTCACGATCATGATACAGATGAATCAAATCCCTATATTTATGCCCACACTCATCGCGATATATATAAATTGGTAGACGGCATCCACGAACTATGCCGCGCGTCTACCCAAGGTCAAAAAGAGTGCCTCGAGATCATATGTCCTGGTGATGACTATTGGCCTCTGCCATGGTATCTTAGAGACTGTGCGAATGTTGGCTATTATAACCACGTCGATCTTCAGTATCCAGCTGCGCGGATTATCGTGTCCTCACCGTCTATGCAAGAAGGTCTTGTCGCCAAACTTTATGAATTGCCTCCTCCTGGTCAACGAAATCTCTATATACCTTTTTTTAAAAATGGTGTTCTTTTGCGCGACGGTGTCGAGCTCGACCTTTATGTTCGAAAAGACCTGTGGGATGAATGGTATCAAAACTCCCCCTGAGTGGAAAGTACCACTCTGTAAAAACGAAAACAAGCTTTATCCATTCAAAATAATGATGACTTGGGATTTATATGAATTTTAAAGAATTTAGCCAATCGCTATCAAGTACCACACCACCGCAGGGGCTGAGCAAACCTCTTGAAGCGCTATGGTACGATGCCAAGGGGAATTGGGATCATGCGCATGACTTGGTGAAAGATTCCTGGGATGAAAGTGCCTTCTGGGTTCATGCATTTTTGCACCGTGAAGAAGGGGACTATGGAAATTCAAGCTACTGGTAT
>RPQV01000879.1 GCA_003818595.1 Calditrichota bacterium | reverse complement strand
TCAAGCCGATAAGGGTTTCCGTCGAGATCCTCAGTCAGGACGAATGAGAATTTGAAGGGACCAGGTGCAACAGAAATAGATCGAAGAATTAGACCAAGCATGGCAATCAGGTCTTTGTAACCCCGCTCACGGTTGATGCTTAATTCGGAAAGATTGGCAGCAGCAACACCTGCGCTCACAGGATTGAAATAAAACAATAGGTTATTGCCGCCAATACCAATTGACTTGGCGGCAGCAGGATTATATAAAGAACTTTCGATTTCATCTTTAACGCCGGTAAATGCTCCACCCAAAGCAAACGCACGTGTGAAAAGCAAATTGGCACTTGTGTCGTTGATTTCGGTGGAGAAAAGCCTGTTGAATGAGGTCAATAATAGAAAGATGATCAGTAATGGGCAGAATTTCGTCATGATCTTTTTATGGAAATAGTGAGAATGTATAGTAGAGCGATTCCGCAGATCAGATAGTTTAATTTTACGAACCACAGGCCATGTCTTAAGAAAAATGTTGATTCATCGTTAACCTGCACATCGCCGGTAATGACTTTTTGAGTAAAGAAACGGGTACTTTGATCAACCCGGCCGAATTTATCAATAAAGCATGAAATACCAGTATTAGCGCATCGTGCGATGGCTTTTCTCGTTTCAATCGCTCTGAAAACAGCAATTTGATTATGCTGAAAAGGAGCCGAAGTCGGACCGAACCAGGCGTCATTTGTTATTATGACGAGAAAGTTCGCACCTTCGTTGACATATTTTTGAATATGTGATGGGAAAACCGACTCGTAACAAATAGCGACAGCGGTTTTATAATCCGGTTTTGAGGGACGAATATCAGCCTGCGGTTCTTGGAGAGCCGTGTCGCGGCGATAGGCGGTAAAAATATTGATCTTTTCTCCAATGGCATAATCACCCAATCCCAGATTCCAGAAGGCTTTTTTAATCAATTTGAAAAATATAAATTTATTATATGGAACTCTTTCGGAAAATGGAACGAGCTTCATTTTGGAATAACTTTGGAATTCGGATTGCTGTGGTTCTATTAAAAAGGCTGCATTATAATAAACATAGCTGCCGTCAGCCAGATATTGATAATCAAGCGACCCAGTCAACAGCGAGACTCGACTACTGTCAATAAGATCATGAATCCTCTTTTGATATTTTGCCTCGGAACGCAAATAAAATGTGATTGCAGTTTCGGGCCAGACCACCAGATCAGGCTGCTTTGAGAACTCATTCACCGTCAGATTTTCATAGATTCCAAAATTGCGGTCATAGAGATTGGGACTCCATTTTTCGTTTGGATCCAGATTGGCTTGAACCAGCGTAACTCGTACGGTATCGCTCCCTTGGTACTTTGCCTTCATCACATATGTCCCGTAAATGAAAGGAATGATCCAACAGAGGAAAACGATTCCTGCCCAGAGGAGTGCCTTCCTATGTTTTTTTCGATTCTGCAGAATTTGAAAGATCAAAGTGTTGAGTAATACAACCCAAAAGCTGACTCCATATACCGAAGTCAATTCCGCGAACTGTATGAGGGGTAGATAATAGCTTTGCGTATAACCAAGATAAACCCAAGGGAAAGCCAGTTCGGTGACGGATTGAAAGTACTCAATCGCGGTCCATAAAAAGGGAACGAACACAAAGGCGACATTTTTCAGAGCCAGATGAAATCGTGAGAACAACCAGGCAAAAAAAGCGATGTATAACGGCCATACCAGAAGAACCCCAATCAAACCAGGCAAAGTAATCCAACCAATCCAGAAAACCGTAGTACAGGCAATGAATAATCCGGAAATGTATCCCCAACGCCAAGCATCTTTTCCACTTTTGTCAATGATCAACAAAAACAAAGGGACCAACGCCCCATACGCCAAGAATCCCGTCTTGAATGGTGGAAACGAAAGGGCAAACAATATCCCTGTTAAAAGTGCCAGAGAAAAGTTTTTCTTCATTTAAAAGTATTCAGTTTTAAATAATCTCATTCCTATCCAGCTACTGATGTGCTGCTGCCTATTCATTTCTTTTAATATAATTGAGTCTGTCTAGAAAGCTTTGCAGCAGATAGGCGGCAGCAATTTGGTCAATTTTATTTCGGTGCCGAGATGGGGATTTTCCAGTTTCGATCAATAATTTTTCAGCACTGACAGTTGTCCAACGTTCATCCCAGAAAAACACCGGACTGGATTGTTG
>RPQV01000878.1 GCA_003818595.1 Calditrichota bacterium | reverse complement strand
CAGTCCGAGCATCTGGTAAGGTTCATGAACTCTGACCAGTCGTTTCTCCAAATGATAATAATCACGCAATGCCGCCACCATTTTAGCATGTATGCCGGTGACTGCCGTAGCGCCGAAATCTACCGGGATTTTATCCGGCTGTTGATGGGAAAGGGCGCATAAAACCCGTTCTCTCGAGGTCATTGTTGACTCCTTTTCATATCTTTCTGAGTGTCAAATCGGCAAAGAAATCGTAATGAATGCAACTTTTTCCAGTATTTGGTTGAGTACTTACATCAGACCGGAGAGGTTGGCGCCGATCTGAACTTAAATAAAGCAGGATCTGAACTCATTCACAAAAGACGGCTGACTCAAAGTTGGGCCAATGGCGACCAGCTCGGTTGGGCCAGAATAATCCATTAATGGGATTATTCTGGTTTCCCCAAAGCAAAACTGGAGCGAAACCGCGCTCCCATCAGCGAGCTGAACAAATCCTTTCAACCGATACAATTCTGATCCTTGAGATGACAAAAAGTGTTGCAACCGTGAGCCTGAAATCCGATGCGTGGTTTTGACAACAGCTGTCTGCATCGACGGTCGAGTCTGCATCACGGCGTCCGCTTGAGCGACGATAGATTGATTATTGCAGCAGTTAGGCGTCGAAAAATCCAGGTTAAGATCGACATCACAAAACATCGAACAGGTCAGTCGGGCGGCAGGATTCAGCTGCTCAATCCGATCTTTAACGGGATACAGGGTCTGCTCATTTACGCGATCAATTTTATTGATGATGATCTCATCAGCAACGCGTATCTGGTGGCGTATGCAGTGATTGACCGGCTCGAGCAGCAGAAAAGTGGAGGCATCGATAATACACCAGGTCTTATCCAGAAATAGACGGGACTGAAGTTCCGCTGCCGAGAATAATTCCGCGATACCCAGGGGATCCGCCAATCCGGTTGCTTCAAGAAGAACGGCATCGGGATGGTATTCATCAACAAAGTTGCACAGCGAATCCTTGAAAGAGCTGATGAGACAGACACAAAATACCGAGCCGCGATTGATTTCTAAAAGCTCGAAAGTCACCCCGCTTTGCCGCAACTGGCGCCCGTCAATATTAAGCGGGCCAAATTCATTCTGTATCAATCCCAGCCGCCACGCCGAAGCGTAACGTTCTAAAAATCGGCTGACAAAGGTGGTTTTGCCGCTTCCGAGGAATCCAGTGACCAGATATAAGGGCATGTTCATCAAACAATTTCCTTGATCCACTCTTTAATCGCAGCAATAGCGGGCATATTGCCTTCTGATTTCACTTTGTAGGCGACCAGGACGACTGCGGGCGTGAATACCACCCCGTACTTGATGATCTCAGATTCATCGTAAATTTTTTGTACATCGACAGTAGCTCCCAACTCCCTCATCGCCTGCTGGATGACGGTTTCGACCTCATTGCATTCCTGCAGGTTCTTGCCGAAAACCATCAAATATCCCTTTTGCGATCTAATTCGATAACGCAACTTTTCAAAAATCCGTCTTTGAATGGCCGCGATCAGTTCTTCTTTGGGTGGAATACGCGAGACAAAGGTTATTTTGCCATCGATACAGATGGTGGGAATGTTCTTGACCATCAGCGACGTCATGAACTGGATGGAGTCCGAATGTTTGATTTTATGCTCCCGCCACTCGACGATATCTTTGAATTGCGGGGCAACGGCTTTGACGGACTCGACCATGTATTGGCAAGGGGCACAGGCTTCAGAATCGAGGGTGATGATATCCACAATGACGCGATCAGTTTTTCCATACTCGCTCATATCCCAAACCTGTTTGTTGCTGTCCGCTTGTTCCAATGTCTTGGCAACCTGACGTTGATAGGGATCGTGCACCAGTTCTGTTGCCGCCTGCAGGTTTGCAACAGGCGTGGCATAGGGCAGATCACAACCCGGAGCAAGAATGAATCCACGAGAACCACCAAGATCGAGAGTTTCCAGTACATGCCGACGCGCATCATTTTCACTACCCAACAGCAGGACGATGGTCAACTGCAGATTGCCGCCAAAGCTGACGCCTTTTTGCAGGCTGATGTCGCGTACGAAATTGAGCGGGATATTTTCATCCACTGAAATATTATCCGGTTGACATTCGCACATGGCCTCGACATTTTGCTGAGCATGACCGCAAACAAAAAATGAACTCAATATTTGACGCGAACGTACATAAGAAAATATTTCCGCTGCCGGACGGCTGACAAATTGTCGGAACTGATCAGGACCGATTTGACTGGTCATTGGATCGACCAAT
>RPQV01000877.1 GCA_003818595.1 Calditrichota bacterium | reverse complement strand
CTTAATGTTTGATCGTCGATTGTCTCTTAGATTGCGCTTTACACCGAAAACCCCAAAGTGGAAAGGATTGGCCATGAAAACCGCACTCGTTTTAATCATCAGCCTTTTGATGTGCTCGACTCTTTTTGCTCAGGAGAACAAGTATGCCCTGTCATTTGGAATCGGCGATAATTTTCAGTTAGGCAAGTTTGCCGGCCAAATCGCCGCCAAAAAAATCATTAATGAGGCAAGCCAGATACGCATTTTTCTGTCGCCGAATTTTTCGAACGAACAAAAAGACGAAGATGAACCGAAACTCGAAGAGAGCGGTTCATCCTATTCATTTGCCATTGGGGCTGACTATATGAAAATTTTGGCTGTTCACAACAATATTCAGGTGTTCGCAGGACCCGGCGCGTCGCTTAGTTTTGGGAGTCGTAAGATGGAAGCTAAACTCTCTAACGCCGAACAAACAGCCAGTAATTTTGGCATGGGAATTCGCGGTGTTCTCGGCGTTGAGTGGTTGGTGACAAAGCAGATCGGCATCCATAGCGAATATGCCCTGACCGGCGCCTACTCCTCCAATAAGTTTGAGAACAGCTTTGACGGGGTAAAAGGAAGAAACGGAACTCAATCTCAATTTTCCGTGGACACTCATGTTCTCTTTGGCGTCAGCGTTTATTTCTAATGGTTGAACTGCCTGGCAGCCTAACAGAAAAAGGAGCACAGGTCAACCTCAGATTTTCTTTGAGGTATTTTGTCCGGCCGTACAATTGCTTGTATTCAATTTTAGTTCTACAAATGGATTCCAAGCAACTGAAAGGGATCGACGGAGCCATTCCATTCCGTCGAATTATCTCCTCAGCCTCCCCTTAGAATGCAGTTGATGGGGATAATTATGCATTCTAAGGCCGGTTTTCAGGGTTTTTGCAGTTATCACGATGTATTTAAATGAGTTGGTTTGGTCCGACCCCGATTCGAATTCTGCGAAATCCTTTAATCCGTTTAATCCGCGATTCTGACAACGAAGAATGTCTGAATCACCGATTGAACGGACTGGTGGATTAACGCAGAGGCGCCGAGGACGCAGAGTCACGCAGAGGAATCGTAGGCTGATTCTTTGGGTCTTGGTGTCTTGGTGCGAGGTTATTAATTTTTGTCTCCTCGTGCAGACAGAGTTATAGAGAATTCAAAATGAAATATGTCAAGGCGGCTCGTGAGTCTTGCATCATTGCATTTTTTTGAATAGGAATCATAGGTGGGAAATCCTTTTGATACCTCCCCAGTTGTCGCAAATTTCTTGCTCCTTGTCTGTCGTTGAATTATATTATGGTTGACAGTTTTGATTTTAATCATGAAATTGTGTAAAATCAATTGGCCGATGTGAATCGCGGCACTTGAACCCAAGTAAATGATGTTTGAGGACGCTTGCGATAGATAGCTGCCAGCCATAACCCGGAGGCACGAGCTTGAATACATTAATAGGTCATCGACAGATATGTTTTATTCTCTTTATGGGACTATTGATTTCGCTTCCCTGTTCAGGAGCACAATCTTTTGAAATCCCTTTGTGGCCCGGTGAGCCGTTGCTTGCGAATGATGCAGTTGCGGAAGATCCGACGCTGACTGTTTCTTTACCTGACGGGGGCGTTTCTGCGGCGGTGGTGATCTTTCCGGGAGGGGGGTATTGGGGACTGGCCATGGATCATGAAGGCAAGCAGGTTGCTGGTTGGCTGAATGAGATGGGATTGGCGGCCATTATCGTCCGTTATCGTCGTGGTCCTGGAGCACAACATCCCGTGCCGTTGTTGGATGCGCAGCGCGCATTGCGGACGGTCAGGTTGAAAGCCGATGAGTGGAACATCGATCCCCAGCGGATCGGCGTGTTGGGTTTTTCCGCCGGAGGTCATCTCGCGTCGTGTACCGGAGTATTTTTCGATCAAGGGGTTCCGCAGGCAGACGATCCGGTGGAGAGAGTATCGTGTCGGCCGGATTTTATGATTTTGGTCTATCCGGTGATTTCCATGACGCAGGACTATATGCATCGCGGATCGCGTAACAATTTGCTGGGCGATCCGGCGGATGAAACGCTGGCTGAAAAAATGTCGACAGATACGCAGGTGACTCCGCAGACGCCGCCCACTTTTCTTATTCTGACGAATGAAGACAGGGCCGTACCGGCGGAAAATAGTGTGTACTTTTATTTGGCGCTGCGCAAGGCTGGTGTGGCGGCGGAGATGCATATTTTCGAAAAGGGGGAACACGGGTTCGGATTGGCGCCGGCTGATCCGATTCTGTCGGGTTGGACGGATTTGTGCCGGTTATGGCTGGATCAGCATCATTTTCTGGCGCCTCGACAAAAGGCAAAAGAGGTCGGGAGTGAGGGCAAGTGAATGATGCGCGCGAATGACAAAACAGGGTATCCCCCAAAATTTCGAATTCTTAATCTTGCAAGTTGATTAAAAAATATCAG
>RPQV01000958.1 GCA_003818595.1 Calditrichota bacterium | reverse complement strand
GAGAGCAAAAAGGGCGGGAAAAAATCGGCCACGCAGGAGAGGCATCAGCTGTTCCAGTATCTCTATGATGAGACCAACCGCATCAATCGCATCGGACGAATGCAGTTTGTTGATGATCCGGTCACGGCGGTGCTGTTCGAGTCGCGCTGGAGCAGTGCGCGCGTCGTGCAAAAGGAGACCGATGAGAATCAAGGCACAGCCGCATTGATGCCGATGGCTGCCTAATGGAAAACAATTCCCCCCTACCTGCCTCAGTTCCATGTTGACCCGATCCGTTGCTTTGGATCGGGTCAATTTATTTACCACCGGATCCAATCTACGAAAGGTGCAAAAGCGTGGTGCTAATGATAATGATGTCGCGCGGCGCTCAGACGATTCATCGCCCGCGCCAGTGCGGCCTGTGCGCGCGCCATATTAGTCTCCGCTCTTTTCTCTTCGATCCGCCGTTGAGCGCGCTGCTTTGCTTTTTCGGCCCTCTCCACATCAATGGTCTGGATATCCTCGGCCGATTCCACCACAAGCTTGAGTACATTGTTACGAAATTCGGCAAAGCCTTCGGAAATCGTAAAATTTCGGTTGCCGCCGACTGCCTGCGCATGAACAATCCCAACCTTTAACAAAAAAATGGCGGGGACGTGATGCACCAATATGCCAAAACTCCCATCCAGTCCTGGCGCGATCGTCTGAACGATCTGTTCATCAAAGACAATTTTATCGGGGGTAATGATTTGCAGTATATAAGTTTTTGCTTTTTTCATAAGATCCACACGAACAGACTGTGTAAATCGATTCGTATTTCGCAGGCTGAGAGGAGTCGAAGCCTGATTTTATTTAAATTAGCACCCTTCAACTCCGCTCAGGGCGCGATTATATGGTATTTTTGTGCAGACGGAAAGATTGTACGCCATCTCGCCGGCTCATGACGCGGCGCGCATCTTCTCCGCCTTTTCAACCGCTTCTTCAATGGTTCCTACCATCCAAAATGCCTGTTCCGGCAGTTCATCATGTTTCCCTTGGACAATCTCCTCAAAACCTCGAAGGGTATCTTCCAACTTGACATACCGGCCTTCAAAACCACTGAATTGCTGGGCAACAAAAAACGGCTGCGACAAGAATCGTTGCAGCCGACGAGCGCGGTTCACCACAATCTTATCATCCTCTGACAGCTCCTCCATCCCCAAAATGGCAATGATGTCCTGCAGATCCTTATGCTTCTGTAGAATTTGCTGCACACTGCGGGCGATGGCATAATGCTTTTCCCCGACAATGCGCGGATCCAGGATGCGGGAGGTGGAGTCCAAAGGATCGACCGCCGGATAGATGCTCTGTTCCGCCAACTGGCGCGATAAAACCGTGGTGGCATCCAGATGACTGAAGGTGGTCGCCGGAGCTGGATCTGTCAAATCATCCGCCGGGACGTAAATCGCCTGCACCGAGGTGATGGAACCCTGCTTGGTGGAGGTGATGCGCTCCTGCAGTTGTCCCATTTCCGTCGCCAAGTTC
>RPQV01000957.1 GCA_003818595.1 Calditrichota bacterium | reverse complement strand
TGCATGGACTGAACGTTGGCATCGTCGATCACCTCAGATTCAGGATGAGAACGCATTGTTATTGATAAATGATTAAGTTGTTCTTATATTTGTTATATTAATTTATATACTAAATAATAATTTATAATACTATTATAATAATATATTTTCATAAAAAGTCAAGGAAAATCTGCCGGAGGGTAAAGGTGAAATGGGGTGGATCGTTTAACCCGCTGTCTATTGCGCCTTTGTTTCAATGAATTGGAGTTCTGCGCCGGAATTCGAATGACCCTTGAGAATGATTCGCTGTTTTCCGTTGTTATAGCATTTGAACCTGGAGATGAAAATCCCCGATAAAGTATCGTGTGATCGTTTTTGATGACATTTTTATGATCGAGTATTATCGGACAGGCAGGAGGCTGATATGTCGCAGAAATTTTCTCATGTGGTCATGACCGCGCCATTTTTGGTGGCAAAGGGATTCATTCTCGGCTACATGCAGGGCAAACAGCAGGAATTCCCCTATTTTTTTCATCATAAATATGGAATCAAGCATGAAAGCCTGGGCGAGATGATGCGTGAGGTGCTGCACATGGAGTGTCACACGCACCTTTGTCTGCCAACATCAATCCTGCCCGAGTTCAAAAAAGCCCTTGGCGCCGCTAAAGATCGGTTGAACATGAGCATCAAGAGTGAACAGCTCATTCAAAGCGCTTCATTTTCCTTCAGTTATCATATTTACACCGAGGAACGCAGTGGAGCGTGCAAGGACCTTTTTAGAGTCATTCCGGAAGGCGTAGAACTGCTTAATTATCATCCAACAGAATTATGTGGAAGCGGTGTCATGAGCGTTCCGGAATTCGGCAAGATCAATCAATATTGCTATGAAGGCAATGGGACGGCAAAAGGTGATTTTGAAGCGATTATTGCTTTTTATACGAAAATCAAGCAACACTCGCTTTGCGACTCTGTTCTTGTCAGCGAAATTCAGCTCGAATATGCAGCATGAATCACCTGCCGCACTGGTCAATTAACGATGGTTTAAAACATAAAAGATCGTGTTCTTCGACGGCATCAGGTTTTACGTTTTGGACGATAGACATGGGTACATGTTCCGAACAACATTTCAGCGCTCTCCATGACGGTCTCTGATAACGTGGGATGAGGATGGATTGTCAGCTTGATATCCATCGCATTCGCCGCCATTTCAATGGCCAATGTTCCTTCGGACACCAATTCTCCGGCGCCAGCCCCCACCAGACCGATTCCCAATATTCTTCCGCCTTCGGGTTCAACCAATAATTTGGTCAGTCCATCGGTTCGATCCATGGTCAGAGCCCGTCCGGATGCAGCCCAGGGGAAGCGCAGAATTTCAACGTTGATTCCTTTATCCTTGGCTTCCTGTTCGGTCAATCCGGCCCATGCCAACTCGGGGTCTGTAAAGACAACAGCGGGAATGGCAGCCGGTTCAAAGGTCGATTTGCCGCCGGCGATGGCCTCTACGGCAATGTGTCCCTCATGTGATG
>RPQV01000956.1 GCA_003818595.1 Calditrichota bacterium | reverse complement strand
CATTATATGATTCATTCATGTTCTCTTTCTGCGTTGCGTAAACTCTTCAGCCTTCAATCAGATGATCCAATTGGAGAGATGTTTATAGCCCAAGAGCAACCCATCTTTCACCTTTAGCTCACTGCCGCTCCAAATCGGGTCTTCATGCTCGATCGAAAGAAATGAGTCATATCCGTTAGCCTGCAGGGCATCAATATATTTTTGCCAATTGATTTCACCGAGCCCGGGAATGCGATATCTCCACCATCCCGATTTCCATGGTTCCGGATCGATCTGACGACCGTAAAGGCCGTATCGATTCCGGCCTTGGGAAAGAAATTCTGTGTCCTTGGCATGGGTGTGAAGTATTTTATCATGAAAATCGCAGACTGCCTGAAGATAATCAATCCCCAGCCAGACCAAATGCGATGGGTCAAGATTCAGGCCGAAATGATCATCCGACACCTCGTTGAAAAGGGCATTCCATAACCCAGGCGAATAGGCAAAATTGCCTGGAAATCCAAATGCAAGCCAGTTTTCCATGGGACAATTTTCAATCATGAGCTTTACACCGCGATCCCGAGCATAAGAGACCAACTCCCGAAATACACGGCCGATCTCCATGATATTTTCTTTGGGAGTTTTATCGGGACGGGCGCCGACAAAGGTTCCGACCAAATTCACATCCAGCAGGGCCGCCATATCGACAACTTTTTTCAGATGCTGGTGAATTCCCGCGCGAATGTTGAGATCTGGATGAATATTGTTCTCATAATAAGCCAAGGCTGAGATTTCCATACCATGAGCCGCAAGCACTGTTTTCACCTGCAACGCTTTATCTTGATTAAATTGGGCGGCATCAATCAAGGTATCCTTTTCATCAAGTTTTACTTGAAGCGGCCATACGGCCAGTTCGAGCGCTTTAAAGCCATTCTGAGCCGCCCATTTTATCGTATCCTCCAGATTGATGTTCGCAAAACACGCAGTTAAAAATCCGATTTTCATATCCATATTCATCTTTACGGCAAAATCCCTTATGATTGTTGAGCTAATTGTTTAGCACGCTTGATCATCGCTAAAACCTGAGGAAGCTGCATGCTCTGTTCGTTATGATATAAGCACAGGGCGGGTATCACATTCAGCATTGAATACGTGCGCTCCTGAAAAGCAAAAAGCGGATGAGAAGGATGCTTGGTCAGCAGATGCGCGGTTAACCGCACATAATCGCCAAAAAGATAGGCGGAGACGGGATGGGCGCGACGCCAATCAACTCGTCCGTCCATTCCGTGTATTTCAGCAATACTGTCAATCCCATGAATCTGAGCCATCGGCAACGCATTCAGCACCTGCTCATGTATTCCCTCACCCGCAAATAATATATCGGGAAAACCCGATTGCAATTCGGTGATATGTCGACGCATTCCATCGATAAAGTTTAGGCCACGGCTGACATTAAATGCAAGCAATGTTTGATCAAGAAAAATGGCATCAACGCTGTATTGTCGAATCAATTCTCCAATCACCTTTTT
>RPQV01000955.1 GCA_003818595.1 Calditrichota bacterium | reverse complement strand
TGCGGTCATTCGCTTGAGCCCAAGGAAGCCAGATGATCAACGTCAGTAGAGGAATCAGTCCTTTGAGGTGTTTATGCAGTAAAAAAGGTGTCGAGTACGTTGATGTCTGACTTTTGAAAAAAATTAAATTTATCGTTTTCATACTATCTCCATATCCATCAATCGATGACTATCGGTTTGCACTATGATAAATGGGATTTTCCCGTCAGCTGATCGCATGGGTAACGTAGTTTTGATTGCTGAAAAGCGAAAGCTGTCGCGCATGACGGCAAAAAGAAGAGTCGGTACTCGTCAACTGCGTCTGCCGACCGCCTTAGATCACGGGTTTGATTGGAGAGGCAGCCTCTTTCCCGACGACGGTTTTCCATTCCCGGATAGTCCACGAGGTCACCAGACCGTTTTGAACGTAAGGATCTGCTTGGACAAACTGTTTGATGATTTCCGGCGATTCGCAATTGAATAACAATACAGCGGTATCAACGGGATCGGTTAATGCGCCGCCGAGGAGCAATTCGCCTTTTTCATGCGCCTCCCAGGCCAGGGTTAAATGTGCATCGCGGAATTCCTGCCGACGCTGCAGGTAATCCGGCGATACCTGATAAAATAGTAAATAATGCATCGAATCCTCGAATTTTGATGTTGCAGATTAAAGATGTTCTGTGTCATGCTGCAAAGCCACTCGCCGACCAAGCGATCAGCCATTGTCCGCTGTAATAGAGCGCCAGGCTGAGGCGATGGTATTTCAACGGCTTCCAAAAACGATTGGCCGCCAGCACAATATCCGACATATAAAACAACAATGCGCCGCCGATGATGGCCGCTGCCTGATGTTTGGAAAAAACCGGGCTGGCGAATGATGCTGTCGCGCGATGTACCATTGCCGAGATGATCACCATATAGATGATCACCGGCGTCTTCATGTTTGCAAGACCAGAGTGAATTAATCGATAAAATAAGGCGGCTGCTGTGAACAACACCATTGCCGAAAGGATGTCCCACGTCGTAAACCGTCCCCAGAGAGAGAATATCAAAGTATATGCGATATGAGCCAGGAGAAAGAAGATCAGTCCGATCATGAACGCTTTACGGTTTTGTTGAAACATCAGGGCAATATCGCCGCCGAGTGAGAAGAGCAGACCTATTAACACACCCATCGAATAAAGCAGGTTATGATTGGGTGCAGCAAACGAGAGTACTGCGACGGCGATGACGATCAGCGTGGCCAGCGGTTTGAGCACGTAAACCTGCAGCTGTCTGTCCAGCAGTTCGGCGCGAATCAAAAAGAAGAGCGTGGGGAGGAGAACAAGGAGAGAGAATGATGGCTTCATGGGCTTCCTCGGACTGGTTAAAGAAATAATGACAAAGATCGCAAGCAGGAAAATCAGCAGCCAACCTGCACGTCTGAGAAATGGTTGTTTTCAAACAGGTCGAGAAAGGCACGGCGAACTCGATGCGTTGAACTTTTTCGGCACTTTATAAACCAACGGCTTTTCAACTTTAAATGGGGAC
>RPQV01000954.1 GCA_003818595.1 Calditrichota bacterium | reverse complement strand
TCTGCGATGAAATATTTTCCATTCGGGCTGAAATTGACACCATAGGTGCCGTCGCCATTCGTGAGCCGTTGCATTCCTGAACCATCACTGTGGATGCGGTAAAGGTGACGCTCGACCGACGACTTTTCAAGTGAGCAAAAGTAAACCCAATCATTTTCCGAGTCAACGGCAACTATGGTTTTGCGCGGATTTCCACCAGCCGATTTTACTGCCCATTCCCCGGTCGTGATCTGGTTGACGAGCGTACCATCCATGGTGAATTTGTAGAGATGCGCATAGCTGTCGCGCTCGGACTGCCAAATGAAATGGGCGCCATCATCGAGAAAAGTCAGGTCATCGTGCATATTGACCCAGCCGTCATCCCTTTCTTTTAATACGAACGTCGACTCTCCAGTCTCGCGATCGACAAAAAACAGATTGAGCTCATCTTGTGGTCGATTGAGTGTCTGCACGCTGACGCGGCCACTGGTCGGCAGCCAGTTCACGCGCACGAGGTATTCATACTCGAACTCACCAAAATCGGCCCATGTCGTTTGTTTTGACGAAATATCGATAATGCCAAGGCGTACAACGGGATTCGCCATGCCGGCTTTGGGGTAGCGCTGCGTGATGACGTTGGGCACCGCCGGCTTGAAATCAACAAAATGGGCGATGGGAACAAGCGATTCATCGGTTTGAAAATAGGCGATACTCTTTGAATCGCCTGACCACCAGTAACCGATATCCTGTCGGTCGAAAATTTCCTCCCAATAGACCCACGACAGCGTGCCGTTCAGGATCGTTTCGGAACCGTCGTTGGTAAGGCGTTTTTCCACACTCTTACCAATATCATAGACGAACAAATCGTTGTCGCGCACGAACGAAATCAGGGTGCTGTTTGGAGAAAAACCAACGCATTTTTCTTCAGCATCCGTTTGCGTGATGCGGTGAAAAGAGCTCTTTATTAAATCGAGCAGAAAGATATCGCCTTCCAGAACATAGAGCGCACGTTTGCCTTGCGCATCGAACGCAAGCGGCCATGTCAAGTGGTCATTTTTATCATTTTTGAGAAGGGAATTCAGGCCGGCGACTGCCTTTTCAGCATCAACAGCAACCGAGGTTTTTCCATTTTCGGGATCATAAATTTCAAAAGAGCGCTGGTCCGCCGGTTTGCGACGGTCATAGAGCAGTAACGTGTTGTCCTTCAGCCAAACCGACTCGTGGATATTGGTGAGTGCCGAGCTCGCGTCGCTGTAAATCCAATCGACGCTGATTTCGTTTTCTTGTGCGGCTGTAAATGCAGAGGATAATAGTATGAAAATGATCGATATCTTGAATACGGTTCGCATTGCGTTTTCCTCTCGTTTTTCGTGATGACTGGCTTTTTGTCATTTTGCGAATGCGGCCTTATATGTGCACAATCGCTTCGGTCTCCATTTCCACGAGGTATTCTTCGCCGATGATGCCGGCTTGAATCATCGTATTGGCGGGTTGAATATGAGCAAAGCGCTCACCATGAACGCGTGCCAGT
>RPQV01000953.1 GCA_003818595.1 Calditrichota bacterium | reverse complement strand
ATTTCATCAGGGTGATCCATGCGGAAACAGCGGATTCGCTTTGCCGGGACAGACAAATGGATATTCTCAAGAGGTGGTTCCTTTTCAAAATACACATCCATCAGAATCTCAGCATCTTTTTCTTGACAATTGAGGATCATGATAGCTTCATGACTCTCATATCCTGAATTGTCAGCCTGAGTTTGGTCAGGCAGCCAACCATCTGCGACAAACCATGTTTTTGAACCAAACGAGGAATCAAGTTTCATGGCTATATTCCATTTATTTTATAAATAGCGTTTCAAGTATTCCTCATTAAAAGGAGTCACCAGTTCAGGGCCGTCTTTTCCGACAATATAAGTATCTTCTATGCGGAATGAGCCCCAGGGCATATTGGCAAAATAGGCATCAATGGCGATAACGGATCCATCCACCAACGCCACGTCTTTGTTGGCGGAGAAGAAAGGCGGTTCGCATTCCAGCATACCCAAAGAATGAACCGATCCATAAGGTGAGAACTGGCGATATCCTTTTTCAGTCAGGAAATCAGCATACAACTTATACAATGCTTTTGCGGTGGCACCTGGAACCAAACCATCGGCCACTTTGCGATGTGCATCCCAGGCAATCTGAATAGCCTTGCGATACTCATCCGGCACGGTTCCTAAAACCACCGGAGTGCAAATTACTGCGTTATACCCTTCGTAAAGCACGCCAGCATCAACGTTGATAATCTCACCTTCCTGTAGTTTCTTTAAAAAGTTGCGATTCATGCAAAGATCTGTATGCGCTTTTCCGCTTGGGATCATCGGCGCCCATGAAAGCGTATGGTCCTCGCCGCCAAGGCGCAGCATTTCGGCCATCAAATCAGCCTGTACGTCCAGCTCCGTCATTCCCTGCTTTAACCTGCCGAGAGAAAATTCATATGTTTTTGTGATTATTTCTCCCGCTTTTCGAATGCAATTCAATTCGTTTTCGGTTTTCTTCATGCGAAGCTGGTAATGCAATTTATCAGCATTAATGATTTCCGCGTCCGGGAAAACCTTTTGTATCTTTGCAAAAATCACGTGGGGGAACGTCAATTCACCGATATAGCCAATTTTCTTGATTTGATAGCGTGATTTTATTTCAGTGAATAAATTCTCAAAATCAAGCACATCGATCTCGTATTCAACGCCTGAGACCTCGCCCACTTCAGGCATGATTCGAATATCTTTAATTTTGGATTTAAATTTTGACCATTCATGGCATGCTTGGCCTGAGCACAGGATCGGATCACCCTCAAGAGGGATGACAAGACCACCATTCTCATTGATTGCAAAGAAATCACTGTAGTAACGTACTACTGAAGGATCAATATAATTAGCGTACGCGACAACCAAATCCAGTTTATTTTCCGCCATCACCTTTTTAAAAGCTGCCATTCTCAATGAAAACTCTGAATCGGGTACTACAGGAAATCCCTCAACTTTTTTACGGGTATTCATTATTCCTCCTGATTTTGTTTAATTTGTTTGCGCCAACGATTGCATT
>RPQV01000952.1 GCA_003818595.1 Calditrichota bacterium | reverse complement strand
TTTTCCTTCTCCATGGCGTCGACAATGACGGCGGCTATTCGCCGGTGCCTTCTACCGTATTGAGGGAAACCCTGGCCCATCTGAATTCCACTCAGGCAGATTATTGGGTAGATTCTTTCGGCAATGTGGCGCGCTACATCAAAGAGCGCGATGCGGTTTCCATCACCGAAACGGCTGCAACTGACAGCAGCATCACGGTTCAAATCACCGATACTTTGCCAGATGCCATTTTCAATGTTCCACTTTCTATGCGCAGGATTCTTCCGTCAGGTTGGGGTGCGGCGACGGCTTGGCAAAATGATAACCTTGTCGAGACGGAAATGGTGCACGTCGGCGCGGACACCTATGTTCAATTCTCAGCGATACCGGATCAAGGTCCGATCGTCATTCTAAAAAGCAGCGGCACGCATGTTCAAGATAAAGATGTTTATACCGCCGAATCGCCGTTTTTATGGCAGAACTATCCCAATCCCTTTAATCCGACGACGACAATCCGCTTTAATCTGGCGAAAGCGGGTCATGTCACGGTCAAAATAATCGATGCCCTGGGAAAAGAGGTTAGAGTCCTGCTTGATGACGAACAGACAGAAGGCGAACATTCACTGCAGTTTCATGCTGACGGATTGGAAAGCGGCGTCTATTTCTGCTGCCTCAGTGAAGGCCATTTTCATCAATATCTAAAAATGGTTTTACTGCAATAAGAACTCGTCGCACACCTTTTGCGAATTGGATTGAGGCGGAGCAGGACATTTAATACAGCTTCGGAGACTTCGCTCAGCCTCCGGAATCGGAAGCATTTTCATACTATCTGCCCGGCTATTTCAAATAGATCATGCGACGCGTTTCAGATGACTGTCCGACCTTGAGATGATAAAGATATACGCCGCTGTACTGATAGGTCTTGTCCGCTTCAAGGGTGAGCACCCGCCATACCAGGATATTGGTATAGGTGTCTTCTCCGGTGAGGAACAGGTAGGGTCCGTTCCCGGCAGCCGGTCCCAAGCCGTCATCAACAGCAAAAACGGCTTCGGAGGGAGTATTGCCTCCCATGTTGTAGACCGTCCACCCTTCATCACTGTTGAAACTGCCATTCTCGATCATTTCCTGGGTAAAAAGGTGATGATTCAATACCAAAAAAGAGAAAAGCAGGAACAAAACAGACAGACATCTCAATTTTGTATTCCGATCATTCATAAAACCTCCTATTAAAATAACGTCATGATCTATGCGCACGCCGCTGGAAACGCGGTGGATTTGTCGAGCCGTCCTGTCCAATATCCAATTAATTGGAACCAATTCATGTTCCAATGTCAAGAGGATTAACCGCGGCCATCTGCTCATGAGTTATAACATAAAACTTTGCCTGTGTTGGAATTCATCAAACTTGGCATCTGTTTGAATATTTGACAACTGACTGACTTTACCGCTCATCCCGGTGGCTGAACGAAGTCGAAGCCGGATTACATCATTCTGACCGACTTCACCACTCATCCCGGTGGCTGAGCGAAGTCGAA
>RPQV01000951.1 GCA_003818595.1 Calditrichota bacterium | reverse complement strand
GGTTTTGTCTTTAAATAACACATATTATTTAAAAGTCAAAACTCGACTTTCCTATGGTTCCATGAGAGTTTTTGTCAAACCTCCTGACTGGCAGTAACGCGCGCCTTTTCGGCAATATTTTCCTTGAAATTCACCCGAAAATTAACAACATTAGTGCATTAAAAAAAAAGCGATGACAGGCGGCTCCACGCGAGATCGACAGCCGACGAAATCATAATCGCAGCGCTGCTCAGTCGTGCGACGCATTCGGTCAGTCATCAGGGGATATGGAACAAATTCGTTCCGATTTTGAATTATATTATTGGATCGCTAAAACAAAGAAAGAGACGAAATGAACAATTGCTCAGAGAAACTGAAATCACTGTTGATGGATGTGAGCAGGAGCGTCATCAATCCCAGCCGCAAAAAAATGATTGCCGACGCCGTCGAACAAAAACGATGCATGGTTCTGCCCTGCGGCACTCTCGCCACCTGGACGCCCGTTCCTTCGACCGGACGCAGTCCCAAAGACACCTTTATCGTCAAACGATCGGAAAGTGAATCGCACATCGATTGGAGTTCTCCCAACTGCATTCCCATGACCCCGGAAACCTTTGACATGATCGTCGAGGATGCCGTCAGCGTCCTCGCGCATAAATCCAGAGTTTACGCATTGGATCGGGTGGCCGGAGCAGATTCATCCTATGCCCTCCCCATTCAAACCATCACCGACGATCCCCTGAGCGCGCTTTTCATCGATAATATGTTCCGCCCTGTCCCGTCCGATATTCATACGAGTATTTTCGCGCAAAAACCGTTTGTACTGTTGAGCATCCCCGGCAATATGCTCGACTGCACGCGCTATGAGAACCGACTTCGTCGCCTGCCTTCGGGCAAAACCTGCGGCATTGCCGTGACTGTCGATTTCGACCGCCGCATCGGCATTGTCTTTGGATCTTCCTATATGGGGTCGATGAAAAAACTGATCTTCACGGTCATGAACTACTATTTGCCGGCGGAAAACATCCTGTCGCTGCACTGTTCGGCGAACGAGGGCGCGGATGGCCGCAGCGCATTGCTCCTCGGCCTCTCGGGCACCGGCAAAACGACGTTGAGCGCCGATCCGGAACGGGCACTTTTGGGCGATGACGAGCACGGCTGGAATGACAACGGCATTGCCAACTTTGAATACGGCTGCTATGCCAAACTGATCAATCTGAATCCGCAAAAAGAGCCGGATATTTTTCACGCCACCTTTCATGCGGATCATTATTTGGAGCACGGGGCCATCGTCGAAAACCTGATGGTTTACCCCGACGGCTCATTCGATCTCGATGATGAACGTCTGACGCCCAATTCACGCGCCTCCTATCCCCTGCGCTATAATGCCAATGTCAAGGAATCAGCGTGTTCAGGGCATCCGAGCACCATTCTCTTTCTCGCGGCTGACGCCACCGGTGTGCTTCCGCCCGTCGCGCAATTGACGCCGGAACAGGCGATGTTTTGGTTCATCATGGGATATACATCCAAACTCG
>RPQV01000950.1 GCA_003818595.1 Calditrichota bacterium | reverse complement strand
TGTATCCCTTTATCCTTAAAAAACAGCATCCTTGATGTGGCCATGTCTGACCCTCTGGATCTGAATATGCTTAAAGATCTCCAATTCATTACCGGTTATACCATTCAACCCGCCATCTCAACCGCCAGCCAGATTCTGGAAACGATTCAAAAATATTACCACCCCGATACGACGATCTCAGATGTGGCCCAGGAACTCAACACGAATGAGATGTTCGAGTTTATGCCCGACTCCGCTTCGACGGAGGAAGATGAAGAACGCTTCGAAGATATGCGCGATTCCCCTTTTATTAAAATGGTCGATTTAATTATCAAAAACGCCATAAAACGAGGCGCCAGCGACGTACATATCGAAGCCCAGGAGAACAATGTCCGGGTGCGGAATAGAGTGGATGGGGTCTTGCAGGATTCGATTAAGCTCCCCCGCTGGACGCATCCCATCATTATTTCGCGCATTAAAATCTTGGGAGGAATGGATATTGCCGAAAAAAGGCTCCCCCAGGACGGTCGGATCAAAGTCAAAACCAAGAATACCTCTGTGGATTTGCGTGTCTCAACCCTGCCGACCTATTATGGTGAAAAAGCGGTCATCAGAATATTAAACAAAGAAGAGTCTTTTCTGTCCATGCAGGAATTGGGCTTTACGCCCCATCACCAGGATATTATTCGCACTTTTATAGCCCAGCCTCAAGGTATGATCCTGATCACCGGTCCGACCGGAAGCGGTAAAACGTCAACCCTTTATGCCTGTATCCGTGAAATCCAAAATGAGGAAATCAATATTGTTACGGTCGAAGACCCGGTTGAATATGAATTTAAAGGGATCAATCAAGTTCAAATTAATGAAAAAGTGGGCCTGACTTTTCCTTATATCCTCCGTTCCATCCTGCGTCAGGATCCGGATGTCATTATGATCGGCGAAATCAGAGACGAGGAAACAGCCGAAATCGCTTTACAGGCTTCATTAACCGGCCATCTGGTTTTTTCAACCCTTCATACGAATGACGCTCCTTCAGCCATCACCCGCCTTTTTGATATTGGAATGGCTGAATATTTGATCGCCTCTTCGGTAATCGGAATCGTTGCCCAACGCCTGGTTCGAAAAATTTGCCCTGATTGCAAAGAAGAATATGCTCCATCCCGGGATCAACTATATCGGTTGGGTTTAACCAAAATTGAGAAACCTTTCAAATTTTACCAAGGAACCGGCTGCCAAATCTGCGGCTCTTTGGGCTATAAAGGCCGTACCGTGATTGAAGAAATCATGCTTATGAGCCGAAAAATCAGGGAACTCGTCCAAAACGGTGCTTCTACAGACCTTATTCGTGAGGCGGCCATAGCCGCCGGTATGCAGACTTTGGCGGTTAGTGGGTTAAAAAGATTAGAAATGGGCATTACTACCATCGACGAGGTATTAAAGGCGGTTCAGCATAAAGAACAATTGGCCAACCAATGTCCGCATTGCGGAAAAAATGTGAGCCTCAATTTACAGGATTGCCCTAACTGCAAAAAACCT
>RPQV01000949.1 GCA_003818595.1 Calditrichota bacterium | reverse complement strand
CGAATTGACCTGTTTGCTGTTTATCAGGATCAACCCTACCCCATTGTCGTTCCCCCGTTTCCAATGTTGACCACGGATTCTCAATTGGATTATGGGCGCAAACTGGAACCGAAAGAGTGATCTGCTGTGCGGGATCATCGGATAACGCCTCCCATTCACCAAGCTATCCGAACAATACCCATCCTACCGACCGCCCCAGCAGCGCGATGACGAGCGAGAGAATGAACGCGACCAGCGCCACGGCAGCCGTTTTCTTCCACCCGATCTCGCGTCCCATGATGCCCAGAGTCGCCAGGCAGGGAATGTAAAAAACCACGAATAAGGTGAGCGTTAAAATCTGAGTTTTGCTCAACACGGCGGACACATCCTGTGTGCCCAAGGCCTGAAAGAGCATCAACAACGAGAGCTCTTTACGCAGCACGCCAAAGATCAACGTAACGCCCACCGCTTCGGGCAAATCCAGCAGCCAGGTGATCGGTCGAGTCAGCAGATTGATCATTCCATTCAAGTCAAACCATTCCGCCAATCCCAGAATGATGCTGCCGATGATCAACAGCGGCCAGGCGATGAGTATAAAATCCTTCAGCCGCAACCAGCTTTTCAGGAGCACAACCTTCAGCCGCGGGCGATGATAGGCCGGCATCTCCAAAATCATCCCCGGCACATCTTCGGGCATCAGGCGCGCCAGTAGTGCGCCGAGCAGTGAAACAACAATCAAATTGAACAGATATATCCCGGCAGCAGCCGTCCCGCCGAGATAATAACCGACCAGTCCCATGATGACCACCATGCGCGCCGAACAGGGAACGAGCACCGCAATGACCGAGGCAATAAAACGGTCGCGCGGGCTGGACAAAATCCGCGTCGCCATGATCGCCGGAACGCTGCAGCCGTATCCCAACAGTCCCGGGATGACGGCGACGCCGTGAAGACCGATGCGGTGCATGAAACTGTCCATTAAAAATGCAATTCGGGGAAGATAACCGACATCCTCGATAATGGCCATCCCGATTAAAAACGGCAGCAGATAGGGCAGAACAATGGCAATTCCTCCGGCAATTCCCTGCAATGCCGCGCGCACGATTTGAGCCCACAAACTGGCAGAATCTAAACCTTCGGTCAGGGAGACGATGCCGACAGAAAGAAAATCCATCAGCGGCGCTTCAATCCAGGCGCCGAATTTAAAAATGCCGTTAAAATAAAGCAGCAAAATCAACAGCATCAGGGCATAACCCCAGAAAGGGTGCATGAGAAAATCGTCAATCTTATTGGTACGCGTATAGGGACGCCGATGCACCACCGCTGATTCTTCAAAAATGTGCATGGCCAAGTGGTGTCGTTCGGCGGCAAAAACCGCGTCCGGCGTATCGCCATGCTCTTCCATCAAAGCCGCCTGCAGCTCCTTAACCGTTTCCAGCAGCGAATCTGTCGGCGCCACAGATTTGGGGATATAATCGTCACCTTCGAGGAGCTTGATCGCGACCAACCGCCTGCTGAAACCCGATAGAGAGGCAGGCTCGAT
>RPQV01000948.1 GCA_003818595.1 Calditrichota bacterium | reverse complement strand
CAGCGGGATCATCATCTCATTTTGAGCATCCTCAATTGTGCAGCGGGCAGCCTGCGCGATTCGATCCGCAACCACTTGATTTTGGTAATTAAGGAAGGAGTCAAGTCTGATGCAAAATTTCAATTACTATAATCCCACCCGAGTGCTGTTCGGCAGGGGAATGATATCTAAACTGCCGCGCCTGCTCACTCAAGATCAGAAAATACTGGTCGCTTATGGCGGCGGCAGCATCAAACAAAACGGCGTCTACGATCAGGTCATGTCGGCGCTCGAGGGTTTCACCGTGGTCGAGTTCGGCGGCATCGAAGCCAATCCGCAATATCAAACCTGCATGCGGGCAGTTGACCTGGTCAGGCAGGAAAAGATCAATTTTCTTCTTTCGGTTGGCGGCGGCTCTGTACTCGATGCGATCAAATTCATCGCCGCTGCCGTGCATTTCAAAGGCGAAGAACCATGGGATATCCTTGCGCGCAACGCGGGGATTACCTCCGCGCTTCCGCTGGGCTGCGTACTCACCCTGCCGGCCACCGGCTCCGAATCCAACAGTAATGCAGTCATTTCGCGCGCCGAGACCGGTGAAAAGCTGGCCTTCTCCAGTAAACATGTATTCCCTGCTTTTGCCGTTCTCGATCCGACGACCACCTTTTCACTTCCGGAACGGCAGATTACCAATGGAGTCGTCGATGCGTTTGTGCATGTGATGGAGCAATATCTCACCTATGACGTCAATGCGCCGTTGCAGGATCGTTTTGCCGAATCGATTCTACAGACGCTTATCGAACAAGGTCCTTTGGCGATCAGGACGCCGCAGGACTATGACGTGCGTGCCAACATCATGTGGGCGGCGACGATGGCGCTCAACACCCTCATCGGCCAAGGTGTGCCGCAGGATTGGACCACTCATCAAATCGGCCATGAACTGACGGCGCTGCAGGGCATCGATCATGCGCGCACGTTGGCGATCATTTTTCCGGCGGTGATGAAGCATCAGCGTCAATTCAAGGGTGATAAAATCGTTCGGTACGGCCGCCGGGTATGGGGGATTATCGAGCCAGAGCGCGAGCGAGCGATTGATCTGACGATCGCTAAAACCATCGAGTTTTTTCGACAAATGGGCGCACCCACCTGTCTGGCAGACGTCTCTCTCACCCCGCAGGATGTTTGGCAGGCTGTGGCGGCGCATGAAAAACGCGGCAGCCGTCTCGGTGAAGGCCAGCGGATCGGACCGAAAGAGATTGGCGAGATTCTATTATTAGCGGCCTGAAACGCTGTTGGCAGAAATTAACAAACGACAGAGAATAGCCTCACGCAAAGACGCAAAGAGCGCAAAGAACAGCCTCGCACAGAAGCGCAAAGACCCAAAGAACTGAAATACCAGCAACCTCTTTGTCTACGTGCGAGCTCTTTGCGGCCTCTGCGTCTTTGCGTGAATCGGATGCGGGATAAATGAATGAGTTCAAGCTAAAACAGCCAGAAAAAATCTTAAACATTCCGCTTTGTTTTTACCTTGTGCCTGTTTATCTT
>RPQV01000947.1 GCA_003818595.1 Calditrichota bacterium | reverse complement strand
CATGAAAATTAGTCCTATGCTTCAGCTTCATCACTGATCTTGGCTGCTTTGCGGCCTTCCTCTTCATTGACAAAGAGCAGCGGCATCATGCCCACCAGGAGAAAAAATACCAGGGTCACGAGCGCAAAACGGTGGCCTATCTTTTCAGCGACTTGCATTGCGTTTGGATCAGCGGCAGAAGCCAGATTGTTCTTGACCAGGAAGTTTAAAATCCAGGCTGAGAGGCCGGTTGCTGCCAGTCCCATGACGCCAGGGCCGATGATTGAGGATGTCCTGCCAGCCAGGGAGAAAAATCCATAGAATTCCGCGTTGCGGTTCTTGGGAGCAAAAACACTGACCAAGGTGCGGTCCAGGGATTGCACACCCGCCATGGCAAAGCCGGCGAGAGAGCCAACAATAAAGTAGCCCATCTTGTTGGGCACAAAAAGCATGCCGACCACGGAAATCAGCATGACGACCAGCGAATTGACCAACGCATTTTTTAATCCAATTTTTTCTCCGAGGATGCCATACACAAAGGCGCCGATCACATTTGTGATTTGAACGATGATAACGAAAATGATCAGTTCGACTGTGGTCACACCAAAAATGACCGCTCCGATGATGGCTGCGAAATCCAGGGCAGCGATAATGCCGTCATTATAGATGAGCAGCGCGATCATGAATTTCAGAAATTCCTTGTAATGCATGACTGATTTAATTGTTTTTGATAATCGCTCAACCGCAACTCTAAAAAGGCTTTTTCCATTCTTTTTCTGAGGGCGGTGTGGTTCTTTGATATATAGAAAAGTGGGTATGGCGAATAACGCAAAGAACACGGCTGTTATCAGCATGGATAATCTTACGAAAGTAGTATTCCCTGGATTTGTCTGGATCAGGACCAAAACAATCAACAGGCACACGATGCCGCCGATGGAGCCGAAAGCCCAGCCATTACCTGATACTTTGGCAATTTCATCTTCATCTGCGATATCAACCAGGAGTGAATTATAGAAAACCTGTCCGCTGCGGTAGCCAATTTCCGCGACAATAAATAAAACCATCCCCAGCAAAATATCGCCTTTCTGGACAAAGAAAAGCAGGCCGGTAAAAATAATCGAAATTGCGGTCATGACAAAGAGCAGGAGCTTTTTCCTACCGGAATAATCAGCCAAAGCGCCGAGGAAGGGGGAAATGATTGCAACGACAAGCATTGAGATGGTCAATGAAAGACCCCACAAAGCCGATCCCTGGGCAGTGCCTACAACGGATTGTTTAAAATAGGCTGCATACACAGCCAGAAGTACCACGGCCGCGTAGGCAGAATTTCCGAAATCGAATAAATACCACGCCCACTGCGCGCGTTTTTTCTGTTTTGCTTCTAATGATTTTTCCATTGAATAAATCCTTTACTTGAAGAGTAATTATATGCAAGAGAGCATATTCTATCATTGAGATTAACACTCACACGAAGGCGCAAGTTGCCAATCGTCATCGCTAAGAATATTTAAATATTTATTCAGGCTGGAAGCTGCCAGAAAATTACT
>RPQV01000946.1 GCA_003818595.1 Calditrichota bacterium | reverse complement strand
GGACGAGCATGAACTATTCGTGGAGCTATCAGGGTGGCTACCAAGGCGCGTGGAACACCATGATCCGCGATGTTTTTTCGCGCGATATCCAGCGGGACATGGGGCAGCCCTATACGCGCAGCCGCTTTTATCATCTTTATGTGAATGGTGTATACTGGGGAGTGTTTCAGACCCAAGAGCGTCCCGAGGCGCGCTATGCCGCTTCCTATTTCGGCGGTTCGAGCGGGGATTATGACGTCGTCAAGGTGGACGCGAGCAATGGCCGCTATGATGTCGAGGCGACGGACGGCTCGGTCGATCCCTGGCAGCAGGTGTGGAGCCTGTGTCAGGAGGGATTTAAATCCAACAGTCAATACTTTAAACTTCAGGGCATGAACGAGATCGGTGAAAAATCGCCGGATCTGCCCTGTCTGGTGAATATTGACAATCTGATCGATTACATGTTGATCATTTTTTATACCGGCAACTTTGACTCGCCCGCGTCCAAGTTCATGCAGAACAAAGCGCCGAATAATTACTATGCGATCTATAATCATAACCGCCAGGATGGTTTCCGCTTTTTTGTGCATGACGCCGAGCACACGCTGATCACCTCGCCGATCTCCCCCTGCGAAGGGATCGAAGAGGATCGGGTCAATATCGGCAGCCGCAATGATGCTTATAAAATGATGGTCACCAGTTTTAGCGAATTTCATCCCCAGTGGCTGCATCACCGTCTGACGGAGAATCCGGAATATCGTCTGCGCTTTGCCGATCATGTGTACCGTCACTTTTTCAATGACGGCGTCTTTCAGCCCGATTACTGTATGACTGCCTTTATGAATCGCGCCTTTGAAATTGAAGATGCTATAATTGCCGAATCCGCCCGCTGGGGTGACGCCAAAATCAACAAACCGCGCACCAAGGATGACGACTGGCTGCCCGCGGTCGATGATATTGTCGACAACTTTTTCCCTGTGCGTTCCGATATCGTGCTCAGACAACTGCGGCAGGCTGATTTGTATTCGACGATCGATCCGCCGAGCTTTATCAACAATGGTTCGGAGATCATCGCGAAAAACATAGAGATCGGCAGCGACCTCAGCCTGGAGATGGTCAATCCCAATGCCGATGGTGTGATCTATTATACTCTGGACGGCTCGGATCCGCGGCAAGTCGGCGGCGCGGTATCGCTATCAGCACTGCCTGATTCTGATTTTGTCCAGCTTGTCATTGGCTCAACTCTCCGCCTGCGGGCTCGTGTCAAGGTGGGAGATGAGTGGAGCGCGCTGCATCAGCTGATGATCACCAAAGATCAGCCCCTCCATCATCTCAAACTCACGGAAATTCATTATCATCCGCTCGATGATGGCGACGTCGACGGACGCGAATTTGAATTCATCGAGATCAAAAACTGCGGCCATGATTCGCTGGACCTGGCCATGCTGCATTTTAGCGCGGGCATCGATTTTATCTTTGCGCAGCAGATCATCCAGGCCGGTGAGTTCATCGTGCTGGCTTCCAATGCCGCCGCTTTTCAGCAGCGGTACG
>RPQV01000945.1 GCA_003818595.1 Calditrichota bacterium | reverse complement strand
TACCACTCCCTTCTTCGTTATAATCTGTATGGATTTTGAAAGCGACTAATATTTTACGACAAACCGGACAGTGAAAATAGTATTGGATAATTCAAGTGTGGAGACTGCGATCAGAGTTGGGGATTCATTCGCGATCGCATGTGTTCTAATTGTCTTTCATGTTCGTGCACATGCACGCTATTGATCAAATGAACAGTACTTGGAAGTTTAATTTATTAAAAATGCAACAAAAGTCAAGAGATTTCAGACATTTTGTGGAAAAATATGTGTACGTTCACCGATTATAAATCTGTTGAGTAGAAAGAAGGGCCATGGCGATGGTATGATGCCCGATCGATGATAAAGGTGTAACCCGGTAGAATTGTTTTGTACCCGTTAGTCTGTCTTGTGAATATCAAGCCTGGGAATGGAGTTTTTGCTGCATGAGCATCACCAACACACAATCGGCAATGCGGGCAGAGAGCGGCGGCGGAACGGCATTGCCGATTTGTTTCGCAATATCGTTCTTTGAGCCACAAAACTTGAAAGAGTCCGGGAAGGATTGCAGACGTGCCGCTTCTCGATGGGTGAGAGGGCGATGTTGGACAGGATGCAGATAGCGTCCCTTTTCCGGTTTGAAAAACTCGGTGCGAATGGTGAATGCCGGCCTGTCCCACCATAACCTCCCGAACAGATCAGTGCCGCCTTGCGTTTTCTTTAGCCAACAATTCGGCGTCAACGCCGGGGCGCGTTTCTGGAGGTCAAAACGGTTCATACCTTGTTCTGGAATGGCCTGATAACGTGCTATACTTTGGGGTGTGGGTGACCTGCCAAAATGCAAATCGAGAGGCGGCGGAACATCTCTGATCTGGGTGTTTTCGGGATTCGGCAGGTCTGCAATCGCATCGCGTACAGTACGCCAAGACGGCGCATCAGCAATGTAACTCTCCCGGTCATCGGAAAACATATGTCCCGTCGGAATTCCATCTGGTCTTCGATGTGTTTTTTTCGGCGGGAAAAAATCCCCCGGATTGAGGAACGTACAACCGACGATAAAGGCGCGCCAGCGAGTTTGAGGAACGCCATAATCAGCGGCACACAAACGGGCGTATGCCGTTTTAAAGCCGAGTGAATCGGCTGCGGAGAGTATCTCGTAAAATTCTGCCGAGCCGATCAACTGGGGGACATTTTCCATGACAAATATCCGGACGCCGGTGTGAGCGGCTATTTGTAGAAAAGGACGCCAGAGTTGTTTTCGTTGATCATGCGAGCGCTGTTTGTTTAAAAGACTGAATCCCTGACACGGGGGGCCGCCGATGAGAACGTCTGCTTGAGGGATATCATCGATCCGCTCTTTGATCAGTTCCTCAATATTCTCCATGGTACAGCAATGATTAAAATTGGCATTATAGGTTTGCACCGCAGACTCGTTAAAATCATTTGCCCAAACCGGATTAAATACATGCCCAAAAGAGCTGCTGAAGCCAAGGGTCATTCCCCCGGCGCCGGCGAAAAGATCAATGAGGCGATAAGAATCGGCGACTTGAGAAAG
>RPQV01000944.1 GCA_003818595.1 Calditrichota bacterium | reverse complement strand
TGGAATGCGGGAAGATCAATTTTTTGGGCATCCGATAAACGGGCATAGTCTCAATGAATCACTATTTGACACTTTGTATTTTTGCTAAAAAAATACTAATTTAAAATCAGAAAATAAAGAGGGAAAAATGGCTATCGATTGGATTACATGGAGCATCTGGCTCGTCGGTTTTATCATCATGATCATTTGGATTATCGTTCCATTGCGTGAATATCGTGATTTAATGAGATCAAAAATTGCGCAAGAGAGGAAGCATCATGGATAAGCCGCTGCAGGTCTCTGCACCTGGAAGAATCTGTCTGTTTGGCGAGCATCAGGATTATCTGGGCTTGCCGGTGATCACTTCAGCCATCAATTTGCGAGTCCGCATTTCGGGTGAAATGGGATCGGATGATAAAGTCAGACTTGATCTGCCGGATATAAAAGAGTATACCTCCTTTGCGTTGACCTATCCTTTGCGATATTCTGAACCACGCGATTATTTCAAAAGCGTATTGAATATTCTCAGTCGCGAGGGGGTGGTACTGTCCAAAGGTGTCGACATTGTCGTTCGTGGAAACATCCCCATCAATTCCGGTACTTCGAGTTCCTCTGCTTTGGTTGTGGCATGGACAGCGTTTCTCTTGAAACTGGCCAATGACGCCCGCGCTCATAATCCGGAGGCTATAGCCAGACTGGCGCACCGCGCAGAAGTGGTTGAATTTCATGAGCCGGGCGGCCAAATGGATCATTTTGCTTCGGCATTCGGCGGAGCGCTGTTCATAGAATTTGAAACCGGCAAGAAACCACAGCCTCTCGATGTCCCTCTGGGCGCCTTTGTGCTGGGTGACTCGCGTGAACCCAAAGACACCACCTCGATTCTCGCCCGCGTCAAGGGTGGATCTTTGGAAGCCATCAAACAAGCAGGTAAATCCATTCACGAGATCAGCCTGAATGACTTGGAAAACGTAAAATCAAAAATATCCGCAGAGCAATATCGTCTTCTGCACGCTCAGCTGATGAATCGCCAACTCACCCGTGTTGCGTATACCCTGATGAATAGTGCCCCCTTTGATCATCATCAGTTTGGCAACCTAATATTCAAGCATTATGAACAATTGCGTGACGGCCTCAATATCTCAACTCCGAAGATCGATCGCATGATTAATGCGGCGATGGAAGCCGGCGCTTTAGGTGCAAAAATCAATGGCTCCGGAGGCGGGGGTTGTATGTTCGCTTATGCTCCGGAAAAATCCCGGCAAGTTGCTGAAGCCATTGTCCGCGCAGGAGGGAAAGCATACATCATTCATACGGACAAGGGAGTATATTTCGATGATTCATCGGAATAGACGACGGTTTTTTGAAAATTGATCGAATAGAATCTCATTATCACTATGAAGAGGTGCCATCATGAGTATTAAATCAAACCCTAATGAATTGAATCGTCGCAGTTTCATTCGTTTTGGCGCTGCAGGATTGGGCGCCGCGGCGTTTGGTCCTGCCCTCAGTCGCGGCAGTGAAAAGATGTCGGTTTCAGAAACCGCTCGACTCTTTGTCGCT
>RPQV01000943.1 GCA_003818595.1 Calditrichota bacterium | reverse complement strand
CTCTCATCACCCAGGTCGAATCATCGCCATTTTGGTTGACCTGCAAAGTGAAGTCAGCGAGTTCCATGCGCGAATCTCCGCATATTATCACGACCTACAGGCCGGTCAAAAGCAGATTGTCGCTGAAGTGATCGTGTTGGAAACAGGTAGAATGGGCGCCGACCATTTGTCGGGCGCCGCTCTTCCATTGCTGCTGCCCGACCTGCCGGTATTTTTCTGGTGTACCGTTGCACTTACTCTGATTCATTCACAAGTCAAAACGCTACTTCGGTACTCAGATCGGCTGATTTTAAATTCTGCTGAGGATGACTATTCGACGAGAGAACTATGCAAATCACTCGATGCCATTTTGCAGTGGCGACGTCAGTGCCATGTCAGCGATCTCAATTGGTCTCGATTGACGATGTGGCGCGAAGCAATCGCTCAACTCTTTGACAAGGTGCAATACAATCGTTTTTTATCATTGCTATATGAAATTGAAATCAGTTACTCCGATGACCAACTCTCAAGCCAAGTCTTATTGCTTGCCGGTTGGTTATCTTCCCGTCTACACAATGTATCAGCTTTACCGAGGGGCTCTGATGATACCACCGTATTCTTTGGTCATCGCAGCAAACAGACAGCAATTAAAATTCGTCGAAAAAAAATGCAGCAAGTGGATGGTATATATAAAGTGAAATTAATTGCTGAAGAAAATGAAAAAGCGGTTATTTTCACAGTCACTGCGCGACAGAATGGCGGCCTGGAGTCCGTCATACAGATCGGAAGTACATTTTATCCTGCGACTTTTATGCACAGCTTGCCGATGTCCGAGGCACAATGTCTGTGCAATGAATTGGATTTTATGGAACAGGATGAGGTTTATCTGCAGGCTTGTCAAAACGTAATCGAGTATCTCCATGAAAATTGAATTTAAAACGTTCAAAGATAAAAACAGTCTGGGCGCCTTTGCCGCAGATTGGCTCCTGGAATTTTCCAACCGCATCATCGGTCGTAAGGGGGTGATGAATATTGCGCTTTCCGGCGGTTCCACCCCTCGGATCATGTATAATCATCTGGTGTTATCGTATCCAGAGGAGCTCAAGTGGGATTACCTTGATTTTTTTTGGAGTGATGAGCGATATGATGCGTTGTCGCATCCGGACAGTAATGCGGGCATGGCTTTAAAATATCTGTTGCAGCCGTTAAATATCGACAGGGAGCACTATTTCCCCATGCCGACCAGCTATCCCATGGCTGTTCAAAGCGCGATGGAGTATGAAGATACTTTGAGAAGTTACTTTGGCGTACCCGTCGGAATACCGAGTTTCGATCTCATGATTTTGGGATTGGGCAGCGATGGACACACGGCGTCCCTCTTTCCCGGAAGTAAGGCCTTGGACGAGACGCGGCGCCTGGTCGTCGGCAACTGGATTGAATCATTGCAGAACTGGCGTCTGACGTTTACCTTTCCACTGTTGAATGCCGCTCAGCAAATCGTTTTTCTGGTTTCTGGTTCGGACAAAGCCCAGGTTGTGCGGGAAATATTAAAATATCACAACACCCAGTT
>RPQV01000942.1 GCA_003818595.1 Calditrichota bacterium | reverse complement strand
TGAAGAAGACATGAATTTAGCCCTAAAGGACGCTGAAGGAGTCAAAAGATTTGTACTTGGCAAATTTGACAATTTTGCAAAACATGCTGATAATTAGGAATCTTTGGCAACTAGTGAATTATGGAGCAAGTTTGAACATACTTTTTATGCAACCCCAACCTCGATCCATCAAGGAAGACAAATGAGTTCGCATATCCCAGCAATGAAAAAATTCTTTCAGTTGATGATGTTGTCTTTGTCGATTCGATCCGACATTTATGCTCAAAATTTCCAGGTCCTCGAATATTTAAAAAGCATATCAGGCGTCAAAACAATTGCCGGTCAGCATAACCGCGAACCAAACACACAACCGGCAAAATGGACAAATGAGATTTATAAAACCACCGGCAAATATCCGGCGCTGTGGAGCGGAGACTTTTTATTCCAATCCGAGAATATTGCCGCCCGCTGGACAATGATTTATGAAGCAGAAAGGCAATGGCAAAAAGGGGCTGTTGTGCAGCTTTTATTGCATACCTGTCCGCCGGTCCATGGCGAACCGTGCGTTTGGGACGGCGGCGTGCTCAGCAAGCTGACAAATTCGCAATGGAATGAGCTGATCTCTGATGGAACGACCTTGAACAGAAACTGGAAAAAACGCCTCGATGATATTTCAGTCTACCTGGAGTATTTGAAAAGCAAAGGGGTAGAAGTATTGTTCAGACCGATTCATGAAATGAATCAGAGCGCATTCTGGTGGGGAGGCAGACCCGGCTCAAAGGGTACGTTAAGGTTATATCAGATTACGCATGATTATTTAACAAAAGAGAAGGGATTAACAAACCTCATTTGGGTCTGGGATGTTCAGGATTTGAGCTGGGATTTTGAAAGCTATAATCCCGGCGATACTTACTGGGACATCATGGCCTTTGACGTGTATTCCGACGGCTATAACAAAAAATGGTATGATTACATTCTCACCATCGCCAAAGATAAACCGATTGCCATCGGAGAATGCGACAAACTTCCCTCTTTATCAATGCTCCGACAACAACCCCGCTGGACATTTTTTATGGCTTGGGCCGAACTGGTCTACAGCAAAAACAGCAACTCTGAAATTCGAACTATATACAATGGTGAGAACGTCATCACCTTGGATGAAATGCCGGGATGGAAATCGACAAATACCAAGGGTGACGCTGATGGAGTTCCCACAAAATTTGCCCTCGAACAAAACTATCCCAATCCCTTTAATCCGACCACAATGATCGATTATCAAATTCCGCAACCGGGGAACGTGAGCCTGAAAATATTCGATCTGCTCGGCAATGAAATCGTCACCCTGGTGAATGAATACCAGCCGGCCGGCAAATATTCAGTTCACTTTGAAGCAAAAAGCCTTTATGCGTCAGCTAAAGGAAGAGGAACTGTTTGGCCAAGCAGCGTTTATTTTTATCGGCTGAATATGGGGAATTTGATCGATGTTAAAAAGATGATGCTGATCAGGTAAGGGCGCGGTTCTCCCATTAACTCCAAGTCATTGCGCGGAAATATAACATGCACCCAAAGACC
>RPQV01000941.1 GCA_003818595.1 Calditrichota bacterium | reverse complement strand
TGGTGTTGCCCGTGTCGTCGACACAAAGACCAATGCCAAATTGCAGGTGAGTTTCGTACGGTTTTTGTGTCGAAATTGGTTTTGGGGTGATTATTGGATCATCGGTCTTGATGAACGATATCAATGGGCTGTCGTGGGCACACCCAATCGTCGATATGGTTGGATTTTAGCCCGGACAAAATCCCTGACCGAATCGGATCAGCAAAAATGCTTTGACATCTTGCGGCGCCAAGGCTATAATCCCGATGATTTTGTCGCCACGCCGCAAGAGTAAACGGATGATGCTGCAATCAAATATTGCAAAAGCGATGAGGGAGATTATGCGCATCTTGTGTCTTTTTTTCGCCTCGACAGTCAATCTATTTGCCATCGTTTCAACGGTGACCATCTCTGAACTCACATGCGAATATCTTCAGAATCCATTGGGCATTGATATTCGTCAACCCCGCTTGAGTTGGAAATTAGCCTCGACTGGGTATAATCAAGCACAAACTGCCTATGAGATACTGGTGGCGGATGATGAGGCTGTGCTGGCGAACCATCAGGGTAACATTTGGGACAGCGGGCAAGTGAGCTCGGATCAATCGCTGTTTATTCCATTCAATGGTCTGCCTTTGCAAAGCCGTTCGCGTTATTATTGGCAGGTGAGAATCTGGGATAAAAATGGCGTCCCCTCGGAATGGAGCGATCCGGCATATTGGGAGATGGGTCTGCTCGATCCGGCCGATTGGCACGCGGAATGGATCAGCACCCCCAAAGTGATGGATTGGTCGGAGCTCAATCGCCGTCGATCAGGTATGGCCGCGGACGCGCCGCCTGAACATGATGAACCGGCGCCGATGCTGCGTACATCTTTCATTTTGAACAAAGCCGTCAAACGGGCCCGCGCCTATGTCACCGGTCTGGGTTATTACGAACTCTTTATGAATGGCAGTCGCGTCGGTGACCATCTCCTCGATCCGGCTTTCACCCGTTACGACAAACGAGTGCTTTATGTCACCTATGACGTCACTCAACGAATGATGCGGGGGGAAAACGTTGTGGGTATCCTGCTCGGCAACGGCTGGTATAATATGCCCTCCCGCGGCGTCTGGGGTTTTGATCGCGCCTATTGGCGTGCGGAACCGACATGTCGCTTCATGCTCATTCTTGACATGGAGGATGGCAGTCAGGAGATGATCAGCAGCAACGAGAGTTGGAGATGCAGCAACGGTCCCATTACCTTCAACAGCATTCGCCAAGGCGAATTTTACGATGCCCGCATGGAACAACCCGGGTGGGATAATGCAGGATTCGATGACCGTACTTGGCACCCGGTTCGTCGTGTTCGCGGTCCTGAAGGAAGAGCGAGCGCGCAAATGATGCCGCCCATCAAAATCATGCAGCAGATCAAACCGATATCAGTCACTGTATTGAATGATTCGGTATTTGTCCTGGACTTTGGCCAGAGCATGGCGGGATTCCTATCCATGCGTGCAAGCGGTCCCGTCGGGAGACGAACAACGTTTGTTTATGGCGAACGTCTGGATGCTGACGGCTTGGTCGATCAGGA
>RPQV01000940.1 GCA_003818595.1 Calditrichota bacterium | reverse complement strand
ACGGCGAAGCCGTCAATTCAGGTGTTCTTCTTTACATGCGGGCGCTTAAATTGCGGGCTAATCGCCCCCAGCGCCGACGAAGACGGCGCACTCCAACATTCGAGAAAAGTACAAGCCAGTTGATGCTGTTTAAATACACGCTGGTCTGATTTGAAACCGCGGCAACGACCAACCGGTTTGATGATCGGGCTGACTTGGCAATACCGGCTGTGGCGCCGAAAATTCGAGTGTTACTTCTCTGCCTACACCTCGAACATCGAGGCGCTGAAATATGTCCTTGATCAGCGATATCGGGATCAGGAAATATCTGGGTGCTTGGAATACCCGATCAGTCGATTCGACACAACCACGATGAACTGAACACACTTTCCCTTTGATCTGCAAATCCGGCGAAAAAAATTATTCTGCACTCTGACAAGATTGTCGTATACATACCAATGCGACTTATTGGACAGACGTGACTGTTTCGATCGTCAGCCGGTTAGGATTGTTTTTGTTCTCTGCAATGACTCTCATGGGGTTGGACAACCGGCGAAATGGGTGGTGAGTGAGCTTTGGCATCCTCTGATTCATCTTCTGGGCATATTTTTCAATCATAATCATTCGACAATCATTCATAAAAGGCTTTATATCACTTTTTTCAGATCGCACAGGCATTTTTCATTGCCCGCTATCAGCATGTGTAATGTTTGAAAAGCGAAACGCTGCTGGTTCCCTGCTGAATAAATGGGTTGAAGAGAGGAGGTGCCAAGACTTTTTTTATCATCATCTCTGCCGAGCAATTCCCGAGTAGAGGCGGGAGTTGCATTCGGGTCAACCGCCCGAATCGCAGAAATTAAAAGTGAGGTTGGACGAGGCGTTGATGAGAGGAGGGTTTGGTTTGAGGTCGATTTTCGGCTGTCCGGGGGATAGACCCTGCACTGAATCCATACGACTCTCTCATTTCTGACGCCTATAAAGTTGATCAGGATGATCACCGTGATCATCCCCTGACAAAGTCAACTCGTACGGCTAACCGTGTGAGTTCACAGGCTGTAGTAGGAGAGAGGAGTTTGTTATGAACCATCAAACAAAAAGATGTTTGATATATTCTGCACTTTATTTATTGGTGCTCCCGGCTTTTGCAGGTTCCGCCCAAGCAGCGGAATGCCGGGAACCGATGTACGGCACGGCGCTGGTCGACGGCGATTACGGCGAATGGAATTTAAATACCGATTTTTTTGTGGATATGCATCACGCCTGGAACAAGCCGACCGTGCTGTCAAAACTCTATTTGCGTTATGACTGCGCAGCAAATGTCATGTATGTACTGGTGCTGACCACCAACCACGACCGCACTATGGAAACAACAGCTGAGGAAGCGTGGATAATAATCGACGGCGGAAAAGCAGTAGATGATACCTATCAGTCCTTTAAATGGATCGATAAAATGTCCAACATGGCCGTCGGTTGGGAAGCATCCTTCATCCTTGATCCGGGCAATCACGTGATCAAAGCGCACAGCAATGTGTGGTGGGACAATGAATCACAGACCTCCGGAACCAGTGATATCAGCCTGT
>RPQV01000939.1 GCA_003818595.1 Calditrichota bacterium | reverse complement strand
CCGACATGATCGATCAAAATGGCCATCTGCAGATGAAAACAATGTTGGCGAATAGTGAATTAAGCAAGGGCGTCAACATCATCAACGGCCAAGTGACCTACAAAGGTGTTGCCGAGGCCTTTGATTTGCCGTATGTCCCCCTTGAAAAAGCGATCAGTTGATCTGTGAGCATTTTGACCTATCATATGGTCGATCCTCATTTCAGTTTTGGAGTCACAAGAGTGACTCCAAAACTGTTTTCGCGCCAAATAACGGGACTATTATCAATTCCGGCTGAATTTATGACCATCACCCGCTATTTGACAGACGCGGTGCATGAAAATAAAATTGCGTTGACTTTTGATGACGGCTACGAATCTGTTTATCAACATGCATTTCCGATTCTCCGCCAACTTGATATCCAGGCGACTGTCTTTATCAACCCGGCATTTGTCGGTCAGTTCAACACCTGGGATGTCAATTTGGGGTATCTGCGGTTCCGACACATGAATTGGCGGCAGCTGCAGCAGCTGCAGAGTTGCGGATGGGAGATCGGCATCCATGGATTCTCACATCAGGATCTCAGCCGATTGCCTGAGAGCGTCGTCAAAAAAGAAATTGCCTTGGCGCTGTGCGTCATGAACAGTCGTCTACAGAGCGAATGCCGAGTGATCTCGTTTCCCTTCGGCAATGTGAACGAGACGGTCGCCCGCGTTGGTCGTGAGCAGGGACTGACTGCCGGGTTGACCATGAGCCGCCGGCCGAAAAATGTCGATCCCGCTTTCAGCGTCACTCGACTGGGCGTTTATCCATTCGATGGTCGTCACTCCCTGCGTTATAAAGCACTCCGAAGAGGAACGACGGTCCAACGGATGATGCAGAAAGTGATGGACGTCTGCTCGGATTTTACCGTTTTCGTCAAACAAAAAAACTGGAATATTGACTAAAATAATTATTGATTTTTGCGCCAGTTATCTTTATTTTCATTAGCTGATTTTGATCCGGAACCTCGCAAGAGGCTGCCTATGGAAGAAAAATCCATCAAGCGGTTGTATTATTCAATCGCTGAAGTGAGCGAAATCACTGAACTCAAGCCGTATGTTTTGCGGTATTGGGAGACAGAATTTCCAGAACTTCATCCCAATAAAAATCGGGCTGGAAACCGCATTTATAAAAAAAGCGATATACAGCTTATATTTGCGATCAAAAGGCTGTTGTACGAGGACAGATTCACCATCGACGGCGCAAAACAGCGGCTGCGTCAGATGAAGGAGAATGATGAACTCAGCGGTCAACTCTCCTTTTTGGGAGAGATCCACAAAAACGGCTTTTTGGAAGAGATTCGCAAGGCATTGGTTGAATGTCTGGAAATCCTCAAAAAATAGGTCTCGGGGCGTAGCGCAGTCTGGTTAGCGCACTTGACTGGGGGTCAAGGGGTCGGAAGTTCAAATCTTCTCGCCCCGACACTATAAAGAGCCTGTCATTCATTACTCGCGTATGAATGACAGGCTTTTTTTCTGTGCAAAACGCGGCTGAAAGCGATATCAATTTCTCCTCGTTGCGCTCGTCGAAATGACAATCGT
>RPQV01000938.1 GCA_003818595.1 Calditrichota bacterium | reverse complement strand
ATAATTCCTTTGTTTATCCACCACTTTTTGCAGAACTGTCCTGATTTCCACTCTGAATAAAGCCGGTTATGAAAAATGAAACTCACGACAACACTTTGCGTCTTTGCGGCTTTGCGTGAACCGCCCAATTGTTACGTATGAGAGCTTGATCAAATCTTTAATGACTTCCATTACAAAACGAACAGGAATTGATATGAACTTTTAATACAGCCCTGGAGAAGGGGTGAGAGAACTGATGCCTGGGAGGATGATAGGGGTAATGTTTTCACAGTCGGGGGAGCATGGGAACGAGGGATATACAGTCCCGGAGAAGAACCAGAGTGAAGCCTGCGACTCTGGGGAACAGTCGGGGAGCGTGGGAATGAGGGAATGCGCCGGATTTGAGCCGGAGATTGCTTCAGCGCTCCTTCCCGCTGCGTCTTTCAGCGACGTCTATCCTAACCTTCCGGCGGGAAGGATCGCTTCGCAATGACTTTAATTTTTCACACAGTCTGCCGGTTTATAGAATCAGAAACTGCCAAAGTTCAAGAAAACATTCACGCCAAATCCATTTAGATCTTCATTCGTCAGCGGTTCAAGATCAACATTATTGATTTAGCGATAACTGGCGCCGGCGCCGATGCGCATGAATTTCGTCAGATTGAGGGTCAGCGTCAGCCCGGGTTCAAGATAGAAAAAAGTATCGTCGCCATAAATATGGTCGCGATCATCCCATTCATCATTGTCATAGCGACGATCGCTGTAATTTACACTGCCTCCGCCGATAAAACTCTGAACTGAAAAATGCCACAGGCGATTGGGCTCAAAATAATATTCCAGCATCAACCCGCCGAATCCGGCTTGAAGATAGAGTTCTTCGCCATTTTCTGTATATAGACCCGCCTTAATCGGGCTGGCGAGACCATAGCCTCCTCCACCGAGGACAAATGAATGATTGATGATCCATCCACCTCGACCGCCGACCATGATCGCCGAACTCCCCTTCATCTGGGTAAACTGCATAAAGGGACCACCGTAACCGCCGTGCTCATATTTCCCACTAAAAAGCGTTTGTTCCTGAGCCATCAATGGCACAATTGAAAGCAACAATAGGCAGGCAATCTTTTTCATGACGTTTTCCTCCAAAATATTAATTTTACAAGTACCATACGCGAATGGTGCTCTATCTGTTTCACTAAAAATTGACCGATCTTGCTTTTTTCCCTGCCGCAGTGTATATTCAAATCTACAAAACTGAAAATCCAATGACAGTCCGAAAGAAAAAACATGTCAATATTTCTCAGCATCAAGAAATTATTTCAACACTCTGCTGTTTATGGAATGGGTCATATCCTGAATCGGCTGATCACCTTTCTATTGATTCCCTTATATACAAACACCTTTGCCAAGGAACAATTGGGGGTCTATACTCTGGTCTTTTCATATATTGCCATCTTGACCGTCATTTATTCATATGGTCTGGATACGGCCTTTTTCCGTTTTTATATCATCGATGAAAGTCGAGAGGGTCGACGACGCATCTTTTCTACTGCGTTTTGGACTATCCTGATCACTTCGATATTATT
>RPQV01000937.1 GCA_003818595.1 Calditrichota bacterium | reverse complement strand
TTTGCAGATTTCGTTCAGATGCTTTTTCTTTTGCCCGTTTTAAAAGCGATTCTGACAAATCAATTCCGGCAACAGTATATCCTCTGTTGGCTAATTCAATGGAATGCCTGCCAGTGCCGCATCCTATATCCAGAATTCGTGTAGCTTTGTTATAGTCGATTTCTTTTTCAAGGAAATCACACTCTCCGATGGTTCCTTGTACGAAAGTTTCGTTATCATATTTCATTCCGTAGTTTTCAAACAACTCTTCATACCATTGTTTCATGAGGTGTGTCCTTTCATTCAGATGCTAACTAAATAGCTAACCGGAGCGCGGTTTCCGGCGCGTCCGGGCTGGGCGTCTTGATATGCGCTTTTCCGCCTTTTTTTGTTTCTTATAGATATTCAAAAATTCTCTCGGAGAATTAATTATTATTCCATGACATAGTTCGACAGGGAAATGATTCCGATTTCCCTTGACAAAACATTCCGCCTGACTTGCCATGGCAGTTTCAAGGAATGTCTCATCATCCGGATCGGGAAGTGAATTGGCCAAAGGAGAAGTTGCTGCCGTCCGCCCCCGGTGTGCAATATAGTCTAAAAGTGCTATTACCTTTTCCTCTTCAAAGTTAAACTTTGGACGACGGAGCACCTCATCATATTCGGCGAGAATGCGGGCATTAAAAGAGAGTGTAATCTCGCCGGACGAAACCATGGGGACAATTTCGCCGCAAGCTCCGAAGGGAGATAAGAGACCCGCAATAAGAACATTGGTATCGAGCACGATATTCATCGTGCCCGTTTCTTGCGAACAGCTTTTATCTCGGCGTTGATTTCCTCCATCGAAATTTGATCAGTTCCCTGACGAGCGGATTTGCGCTGCAGAGAAATAACTGCTTCAACTGCACGTGCCCGACGGAATGCCGATAACGATTCCTCAAGGGTTGATTCGGTTATCGAGGCAAGGATTGCGATAGGTCGACCATTGCTTGTAACAATCTTTTCCCTTTCTTCCGGAAGGTTCTTCCAGACTTGTGCTGATTTGCCTCTTAAATCTCGGACGCTTAAAAATTTCATAGGGATATCCTCCAATTGTGTTTATATTATGTACACAATTGTCACCCATTGTCAATTCACATTTTAAGTATAACGAGATAAATCAGCGGCGCAGGTAACTACCTTTGGCAAAATCAAAAAGAGGCTACTCTGCGTCCGCTGGATTTTTTTGTTAGATGAATATTTGTCTTAAATTGCAGCGGATATTTCTCAGGGTTTTCGAGGTTGTCGATTTCCAAATCGATGTCCAAATCGGGCCAGTATAAATGATACCCATGGAGCAACTGAACATTTTGTATCGAACCCAATGTCTGGTCTTTAAAATATGGGTAATCCTTATAGCTTAGAAAATATTCTTTTTCTCTAATATACAGCCATATGCCAAAAGGAGTAATATTTTCAACGCTTACTGAAATGCCCTTGCCATGCTTTAATGATTTCATTTTTGTGCTCCTCAACGATTTTTTGGATTTCGTTCAGCTTTATTGGGTTCAACCCAATGCGATACAGCCAACGACACAATTGGTTCT
>RPQV01000936.1 GCA_003818595.1 Calditrichota bacterium | reverse complement strand
TGAAAACAAACCGTCTTTTTTATGCGCCGCAGTACCTCACCTATGGGGTGATTGCCGCGCTATTGATTTTATTTGGTCCTCAACTCGTAAATTGATGCATAAAGATGAATACCGTATGAAAACACTCCTGCTCGTTCGCCATGCCAAGTCCAGTTGGAAACATCCCGAGTTGTCCGACATCGATCGCCCGTTGAATAAACGGGGAAAGCAAGATGCCAAGGCGATGACAGACCGGCTGCGCGAGCGCAACATAAGCGTGGAGGTGATCATTTCCAGCACCGCCGTTCGGGCGTTGCGGACGGCCGAGTTGCTGGCCGAGGGATTAAAATTTCATGGATTGAATCTTACTGATGATCGTCTTTATGCGGCTGCTGCCGATCAAATCCTGGATGTGATCGAGGAAATCGACCCGCAGTTTGATGGAGTGATGATCATCGGTCATAATCCGGGAATGACCGAACTCGCATGCCTGCTGACGCGTGAACTGATTGCTCATGTTCCAACATGCGGTGTTGTCCATTTACTCTATTCTGCGCCCTCCTGGCAGGGCATCAGGCGTTATAGACCGGAAAAATGGGAATTGATCATTCCGTAAGCTTTACGCTGACCAAGGCCGAACTGTTAGAAAGGACAGGTTTACACGGGAGAGATTGATTGATGAAGACCACTCCCCGACGAATTGCACCTGTTTATAAAATAGCGATATTAAATTTTGTACCGATTTTATCCGCCAATCATTCATTCTGAAAGGAGAAAGAGATGTACAGAGGTTATTGGTTACTGTTTGCTGCCGTACTGCTTTTTTCAGCCGCCGGTCTGTCTTTTGCCGAGATGAGCGTCTCCATCACCAATCCCAAAGATGGGGATTACCTTTCTCCCTGCGGCGATGTTGTCGTCAGCTTTGACATCAAAACGACAGTCGAAGAAATCAAAGAGGTTCGGCTGTACAGCAATGGGCTCAACAAAGGTGTGATTCGTAAAGCCCCCTGGGAATACAATTGGAAGGCTCTTCTGCGCGGCAGCTATAAGCTGCAAGCCAAATTGGTATCGAAAGATGGTTTGGAGGTATGGTCTGAACCCGTGAGGATCAAAGCGGGACCGGTCTCTACTGGTGAAAAAGTCGTCAACGGCAGTTTCGAGTGCGATTCCAAGTTGACGCCCTGGTCTCTGCAGGCGCAACAGGGCGCGATCGCCACCGCCACGGTCATCGAGGAAGCCTATTTTGATGATGCCAACTATTTGATGGTCGAGATCGAAAACGGAGGCAGTGCGGATTGGCACATCCAGTTGAATCAGATGATTCCGACCGATTCCGGCCATGTGTACGAGATTTACTTTTTCGCCGATTCCGATGTGAAAAAGACCACCTCTTTCATGTTTCAGGAGAATCAGGATCCTTGGGCGGTTCAGGGATCGTTCGGCGTGGAAATCGATGGCGCGAATGAATATGGTCCTTTTGAATTTATCTCCACCAGGACAGACCCTGCCAATATGTTCAGATTCAACATCGGCAACAACACCACCACCTGTTATTTTGACGGATTCCGCATCATCGATCGTTCAGCG
>RPQV01000935.1 GCA_003818595.1 Calditrichota bacterium | reverse complement strand
CAAAAAGAAACGAAACATTGATAATCGTCCAACTCGTGTAGACCGGGCCCTGTCGATTCGCCGCCAACAGGGAAAAAATGCCCGCCACAATGACCAATCCCATCACACCGCCGAGCATCCACAAGCGCGGATCATCCCAGATGCTCTCCTCACTCAATGATTTGATCAATGACACCAGTGCGCCGGTGATCGAAAGGATGAAGGTGAAATGGGCTGATCGAGCCTTGCGCACGTCCGCCCACTTGTAGGCCAGCGATAATAAACCATAAAACAGACCGGCGGTGATAGCCAGGATATAGCCCAAACTCATATGTGTCCTTAAATTTTTTTTTAGTGGTTGCGGTTGACTCGACAACGAAAGGAATTATTTTCCCTTGGCGATATAATCAATCAAGTGTTCGGAGGTCAGAATGGGGAAATTGGGGACCAGATATTTAAAAGGCTGATCAGGTTGCTTGGCCAGCATATCGATCGATGTCAAGGCGATGGCTTCAAAGGCATCAAAATCCATCTCGATCTTTTTATAGTACTTTTTCTGCAATTCGCGTATGTACGAGTTCAAATCCTGCTGTAGAATATCATGGTAGTTTTGGGTGAAATTCCTCGTCTCGCCGACGCTCTTGAGATATTGAGTACGGTGATAAAGAGCGAGATAGGCATCCTTCCACATCGCTTCATCGCGTTTCACCAGATTGACCTCTTCATAACCGTTTCGATACGCCTCCTGACTGACATAATAATCCCGCACCAAATCAGCGACGGCCAAACGAAACTGCGCTGCGAATTCAGTGGACGGCATTTGTCGATCCCGAAAAACCAGCGGATGAGAAATCAATTCCTTTCTAAAGCGGTCGACTGTCCACACGTCGTCACCTACTTTGAAAAATGGCTTTTCCATGAATTCTGCCATGGGCATATTCCGCAACGACTGATAAAAAGCCGGTTCTTCATTATCCCACACCTTTGCCGACAACTGCTGTCGCCGCTGTTCATCAGTACGGAAATAGACCGAAAAGAAAAGCTCACTCAGCTGCTGAAAGACCTCCGCATCAAAATCCATTCGTTTGCCGCGCATGATGTCCGCAACGCGCTGGTTCCATATCGTCGTGGCATTGAACTGGGTCAGTTTCTCATTGACCCGGGTGAGCCGCTCCTGCTTCTGTCGTTCGGTCATCGCCATCTCATCCGACCAGCCAAGGATTTTCACAAAAAGATAGTCTTCCTCATCGATTTGTATCGGCGGCAGAACCATGCCGATTCGAGGCGTGCAGGAGAACAAAGCCTGATGCACCTGCGGATTTTCCGGATCGCGCCATTTGACTTGGCGCTGCGGTGCAGCGGAATCACCGCTGATTTGCTGGAAGACCTGATCAAATATCTCCGGCGTTTCAACCATGGGTTGGCCGATCTTTTTCACCAGGGAGGTGTCGCGGGTGGAGAAAAAGGCGATCTCATATTCGCGACCGGCCATTTGAAAAGCCTGTCTGACTTGTGCACTGTCCAGAACGACCTTTTGCGTCGCCTCGACATGGTGCATCCATTGGCGCATGGCCTGCTCTTTGCGCCCT
>RPQV01000934.1 GCA_003818595.1 Calditrichota bacterium | reverse complement strand
TTCACAGCCTGCATTTGTTTGACGATTGTCACTTTGCGAGCCTAATAACGGCAATAGATATACAATAATTTTTGAATATTATCAATGCAGATTTTGATCATGCTTGACCCGACCTGCACAAAATGATGAGCGGTCCTTACAAGACACATATCATTTTTGTAACAGCAAATCCTTGACAGGCATCAATTCGGATAAAATACAATCCGGAGGAAAGGTTGAGAATTGAATTATCCAAAACGTAAGCATGTGAACCAGAACTCAATATGCCGAGGTTATAGCGCGCGATGTGTTCACCCCGCACCGAATAAATAGCGAGATGCACCGGTGATTCACATGACAGATCAAAGCGGATCGACGTCTCTGCACCGAATGGATTGGGGTAATTTTGCTCAAGGGTGAGACCGGCGGATGGTGTTTCAACTTCCGGAATGTCAATCGGTTCACCGTGTTGATAAAAACGCTGAACCTGATCGACGCGCGCATGGAGTCGAGACAAGGTCTCCGACAAAGCGCCGCCATCAGCCGGAACGAGCGCATAAACGACTTCCTGCGAATCACCTGCTGCCAGAGTGAAGGGTCCGGAGGCCGACAGATATCCGCACCCGCCTCCTGTTCCCGACATCAGCCATCCGGCATTCGATGCGGGATCGCCGCTGAAGGTAAAGGGGGTTGGTTCTCCAGTCTCGGGATTACGGATGAGCGAACCGTCATGGCGCCGACCGGTGATGAAAAAATAAGCCTGCGACAGTGTTTCGGGGAAGCCGCCATAAAAATGCGGCGGGACGCTGTCGTCTGTTATCCCCCAAAAAGCGGTCACCGGCAGATGATTATAATCCTCGATTTCCCTGCCAAAAGCAAAAGCTGAACCGCCTCGCTGCGGAATGATTGGTCCCTGCAAGAGCACGAATGAAGCGGCACGGCTGAATGTGGAAACCTCGCCGGCCCGCGGGGAATAGACATAACCATAGCCGTGCATGGCATCAAAGGCAGCCTGATCACCAAAGGATGACAGATCGATATCATTCCAATGACAAAAAACCAGACTGTCCAGCTGCCTATCGGACTGATTGAAAATCTGCCATTTGAAAAATAAAATATCCCCCGATAATCCAGGCTGGTTATATCCCCAGATCGACTCGCGGATCTCAATCATGGTGTTGTCCGCTGAATCGGAGGCGCGTTCGATTTGGCCATGCACCTGGGGATGAGCATCATTGTAAACGGTCCAGCAATTGACATCTCCCGCCAATTTTGGCGAGCCGTCTTCAGCTACCGGCGCTCCCCAGGAGACCGGCCATTCTTTCCAGTCGGCATCCGCGGGAGTTGAGGCGCGCGTCACTATATAAGTACGATATCGGGCTGAATCTGCAGGATCGACAACGACTGCCGCCGTTTGGTCTATGATTGGACCGGGAGTATAATTGACATCCCACATCGGCGCCGTACCTATCAGTTTCCCGTCGCGAAAGCCGATGAGCCACACCCCATGCTGAAAAACCAATGGGGAATTCTCCTTTGTTTTAGGCCACATGATGCCCGGCATCGTCTGATCATGCCTTCCCAGGCGTC
>RPQV01000933.1 GCA_003818595.1 Calditrichota bacterium | reverse complement strand
TGATGTCGAAAGCAGTTCATCACCATTCTCCCATTTTGCCGGCGAGCATGAATTGTTCCAAATGATCGACAAGCCGTTTTTGGCGCCGGCCCACAGTGCGGCGCCGTCAGAAGCAAGCGTGACAATTTTATCTTTTTTCAAGCCGTTGGATATATCCAGTGTCCGCCATTCGCGATCCTCTCCCTGATATATCACCCCCGCTTCCGTCGCGATCCACGCGCGGTTTGCACTGTCAATAAACAAGTCTTCGACCGCTGCATGGGTCTCTATCTTTTTTTGATTAGAAATCGCGCCTGCTTTAAACAGTCCTGTTATCAATCCCAGCTGCCCGCCAAGGAAGATATTGTCGTCAGGGCTGACGGCGATTGCTTTCACGTTTTTGCTGCTCAATCCGGAAGTTTGTTCAAGCGTCGTCCATCGATTGCCGTCTTTGATGTGCACGCCCAAGGGCGTCGTCATGATGACCAGTTCATCCTTCATGACCAGATCCAACACCGGATAAGAGGTCGCGAATCCATAGTTAATCCAGCGATCATCGAAATGTTCGGTCAGACAATGCCTGCCGCCGATCCAAAGGTGACCTTGAGCATCGAATTTCAGTTCATTGATGAATTGACTGGCGATGCCGGAATTATCGATGGTGTATTTTATCCATTTGCCGCCGTCGAACACACAAATGCCTTGTGCCGTACCAAACCACATCGCACCATCTGCCCGTCTGGTGATGCAGGTGATGTAATGGGAAGGAAGGCTGTCGCTGCTTACAAACTGTTCCCATTTCCCGTTCTTCAAACAGTAGATCCCCACGTTTGTCGCTGCGAACGCTTGGCCCTGATCATCAAATTCGACATCAAAAACATAATTGCCTGTCAAGCCCTCTTCCTCGCCATATACCGTGATGTCGGCATTGACTTGATTGTAGCGGACAGCACCGCAGGCGGTCCCGAACCATAAAAAACCGTTTTCCTCATTGATTGAGTAAACATGTGAGCGGGGAGCCATGTTGGAAATAATCCTTTCATTTTTTTCTCCCGCCCGGATGCATGAAAAGAGTGCGATGAGAATCGTGAAAGTGAGTTTATACATAGAGTATTCCTCCACTTATTGAGGGCGATGTCGAGTAGGCTGAAAAAGATTGGAGCGGATGTCAAAACATTTTATCATGCGGGAGGCGTCGAGCCGATCCCGCTCCACAATTCATAAAAAGAGAATCAAAGTAATGAGATTTTTAAACCTGAAACGTTCGCTTCAATGACGTTTGTTTTCCATTTTCCCCGGAGGCACATCGTTGCGGACACAAGCGACGCCATTCGTTTTGATCTTTGTTGATCAACAGAAAAATAAATAATTCATCAGCCTTTGTCAAGCAAAAGTTGCTCGAATGCAATTTCCGGATCAGTCTCCCAGCCACCCGCCGCGGAATCCCGCACGCTTTAATCCGCGGATGACGTACGGATTCTGACTCATCACCTTCCAGACAAAACCGCTGTGCAGATTTTCACACATCAGCGCAATAGCGCCCTGATCGATGCCGAGATAATCATGATCAAACCAGCCCTGCGCTCCTGTCT
>RPQV01000932.1 GCA_003818595.1 Calditrichota bacterium | reverse complement strand
GGAAAAAGGACTGAAGGTTTGAAGGTCTGAAAGTCGGAAGGTCTGAAGGGCTGAAGGTCTGACTGAGGGTCCAAAGGTCTGAAAGTCTCAAGGTCGAAAGGTCTAAAGGGCGGAAGAGGGAATAGGGGAAAGGTGAAATTTTGAGGGTGCTGGAACTGTCGTCGTTGCCAATTTCTTTGACGGCATCCGCGATGGCGAGAAGAACATTGGGCAAACCTGTCATTCCGGCTATTGGCACGTGGTCAAGTGGATCAGCACCTGGCCGATTTGGATCATCTTGTGGCTGACCCTCTGGCCTCTCTAGTGGCTGATGACGGCGACAGTGGTGCTGAGCTGGGCAGCGTTCAAAGTCGGGTATAAGATCGAATTGCCAAAGGAAAAAACCTAATCCGGCGAAAATCAGGTTAAAAATAATTTCATATTTTCTTGCAAAATGGCTCACTCATCCCTATTTTATGAGCGAATTTTAATCGAATTACTTTAATTGCATAAACCAAAACAGCCAATCGATCAATGTGCACCAAACCGGTTAATACCCATTTGACCACTGGGGAATCCCTATGAGCGAGATGGACCAATCGGTGAAGAATCCTTTTTTGCGTCAGGAATACCAGACGCGCATTCATCGAGTGATGGATTATATCGATAAACATCTTGACCAGGAATTGAGCCTGGATGAATTGGCCAAAGTGGCGAATTTTTCCCCATTTCATTTTCACCGCATTTTTCACGCGCTGGTGGGGGAGACGCTCAATCAGTTCATTCAGCGTATCCGTATCGAAAAAGCGGCGACGATGCTGTTGGGAGACCCCAAAAAATCGATCACCGCGGTGGCACTCGATTGCGGCTTTAACAGCTCAGCCTCATTCGCCCGCCTGTTCCGTAAAGCCTTCAGCATAAGCGCTTCAGCCTGGCGATTTGAGCAAATGCAGGGAAAAAGCAAGATCGATCAAATGGTTAGCAAGAACGGTGAAATGAAAAGCAAGCCGCGTGAAGAGATTGACACGGAATCCGCTTATATTTCCTCCATCAATTTCAATCAAATATGGAGGATTCACATGAAAGAACAACTGCAAACCCAAATCACGGTGCAGACTCTGCCCGAGATGCACCTCGCTTATGTCCGCCACATCGGTCCTTACAAAGGCGACGAAAAATTGTTCAACCGCCTCTTTGGAACTCTGTTCAAATGGGCGGGTGCGCGTGGACTGTTGCTGACCAATGATGTCAAGTGTCTCACTATTTACCACGACAATCCCGAAATCACCGATGAGGACAAGCTGCGCATCAGTGTCTGCATTACCGTGCCTAAAGAGACGGCGGTCGACGGCGAGATCGGATTGATGACCGTTTCCGCGGGAAAATACGCGGTGGGTCATTTTGAAATCGCGGTCGATGAATATCAGAAAGCATGGGACACCCTCTGCGGCGTGTGGTTGCCGGACAGCGGCTATGTCCCGGATGATCGCCTTCCGTTCGAAGTCAATTTGAATGATCCCCGAGAGCACCCGGAAGGCAAACATATCATCGATATCTGTCTGCCTGTGCGGCCGCTTTAATGATCCGCTATAT
>RPQV01000931.1 GCA_003818595.1 Calditrichota bacterium | reverse complement strand
CGTGCGCCAGTTTTGCCGGTCGTTGCGGATTACGGTTATACTTTTGAATGCCATCGTGAACAATCTGGGCCTCCTGCCGGGAATCCAGCGCAATGTCGCCATGAGTTCCCTGCGCCAAAATAATGTCCAGGGGATAATTCTCCAGCGAGTTGAAATGAGGCAGCCAGGAGCCCTCCACCGTGGTCGGATTATTGGCATGCCAGACGCGTTTCAATATTCCGGCGCCCTGCGCATAGGAGAAATTTTGACAGGTCCACGGATCCAAAACGACGCGCAATCGACTCGAATCAGGTCCTTCATATTCGAACAGCGGCGGATTGGTCAGTTTTTCAAAATGTGCATCATAATTGTAAAAAGGCTTGGCGCACCAGCGGATGCCGCTGCCGGCCAGCAACGGCGCAGCACCCCAAGGAAAGGAGGGGAGCTCGCTGTGGACAGCGTGTTCAAGCGGCACATTCCATTTCATGGCCAGCCGTTTTGCCGGATAGAGAGAGCGCAGAAATCCTTCGACGCCGGGGAATCCCCAATCGGTGTTGCACAAAAAAGGACTGAGTTGAAACCGGCCTTCGCGAATGCGTCTCACCAGCTCAGCCTCGCGCTCGGGATATTTGGCGAGAAAGAAAAGTGCTTCATTGGTAATGGTGCAGGTGTAACGGTTTTGCAGCTCCCAGGGTTCATGGTCGGTCGCGGTCATCAAATCGAGATGCGCGCGAATGAGTTCAGCCACGGCGTCGCGTGTCTGCTCCTCGTCGATGACCCAGGTGTAATCGGCGCAGATTTCGTTCGAGATGTAAATGGTCCAATCGCGGGCAAACGCGGGACAGGAGATCATCACCAAAAAGAAAAGCCTGTAATACTTGATCATTTGCTCACCTCATCTATCATGCAAAACTGTTAAAAAACGATGTTGAATGACAACGATAGCCTATGGCAAGTTCACGCCGCAAAGAGTTGTCAAGGGTCTCATTTCTCTAAAACCGGCATTATTCAGAGCGAAAAAAGGACAATTCTGCACAAAGAAATGGTAAAACAAAGCAAATATTCATAAATATGTCTTTGCGGTTTCGAATCGAGTCGCACTGTCAACGGGACATGCGCAGAATTGGGGAGGAGGCTGACTGTCCTGGTTGACTTTCGGGGCGTTTCTTTTAGTTACCTCGTACCCTTGCTCTTCGTGTCCATCGTACGTTTCGTGGTTGAATCATTTTTCCTCGTCACCACGCTCCCAGACTGTCAGTCTAATCCAAATTGGAATATCGATACCAGGCTCACGCTAAGAACGCCAAGACCTCGCACAGACACGAAGACGCAAAGGGGCGTCTTGTCGTTCATCATGGGAATTTACGGTATCTGTATTGATAAATTTGATCAATCTCGAGACCTGCTTCAATTACCGTTTATCGAAAATGACCGCATAACCGCCTCCAACCGCCATCTCGGCCGTCAGTGATGAGGCGGCGTTCACAGATTGAGTCGAAAGAGCGACCTGCTGCGGCTGAATATCCGCCTCTGTTCCATCCGCATAAATGGTTGCGATATATTCCCCCTCATCCAGAAAATCGAGGGGCAGTTCGAGTGT
>RPQV01000930.1 GCA_003818595.1 Calditrichota bacterium | reverse complement strand
TGGCGCAAATGGCGCAATATCGTCTTTCTATGAACCAAGTGTTGGGCGCTCTCGCTTCTGCCAATCAGAATTTGCCGGGCGGATATCTGGACATTGGCAGGAAACGCTTCAATTTGACGACATGGGGATCTTTCGCGTCGATTGATCAGATCAAAGATACGATTGTTCAAGCTGCGCAGGGGCAGGTTGTCCGTTTAAAGGATGTGGCCGAGGTCTTTTTCACCCATGAGGATCAACTCTATTCGGCGAGATTAAACGGTGAGCGAGCGGTTTTCGTCACCGTTCAGCAGCGAGTCGGCGCCAACATTTTCCAGGTGCGCCGCGGCCTGGATGAAAAACTGGAGATGTTCAGCCGGCAGATGTCGGACAAGATTTCTCTGCATCGGGTTTTTGATCAGGCGGAAAGCGTCAAAGGACGGCTGAATGGTTTTTTCGTCAATCTCCTGCAGGGATTGCTCCTTGTCGGTCTTGTCATTTTTACCGTTGTCGGCATACGCGCATCGGCCATTGTCATGTCGGTTATCCCCTTGTCTCTACTCATCGGCATCGGCCTGATCGATCTGAACGGTTATGGTTTGCAGCAAATGACGATCGCCGGGCTGATCATTGCGCTCGGCATGTTGGTGGACAATGCCATTGTGGTCACCACCAATGTTTCCCGATTCATGCAACTGGGTTATAAGCGCATGGAAGCAGCAGCTGAAGGGACCAGTCAGATCGGTTGGGCAGTTGTCAGCTCGACCATCACCACGGTGTTGGCTTTTGTTCCCATGATGCTGATGCGCGACCACACCGGGGATTTCATCCGCAGCATGCCCCTGATCGTCTCTTACACCCTGATGGCGTCGCTGTTTCTGGCGTTGACGTTTACTCCCTATTTGTCGAGCCGGTTCATTTATGCTGAAAAATTACCCCGTTTTAGTCTGCGCCCGCTGCTGGATCGATTTATCGATACAAATTACCGCGCCATGCTTTCCCGCAGCCTCGCTCATCCCCGCAAAGTCGTCCTGTCCGCACTGTCGGCATTATTGCTGAGTTTGGCCCTCTTTCCTCTCATCGGCGTGAGCTTTTTTCCCAAAGCGGAAAAGCCGCAATTGATGATTAATATCAACACGCCTCGAGGAACCAGTTTACAGGAAACCAATCGGATCGTTGCCGAAATTGAAGAGAAATTGGCAACGCGGGAGGAAATCCAATATTACGCCGCCAATGTCGGACATGGCAATCCCAGAATTTATTATAATGTGATACCCAGAAGGGAACGAAGCACCCACGCTCAAATATTTGTTCAGTTGCGCAAATGGCATCCCAAAGCTTTTTATGCGCTGGTGGCGGATTTGCGCCGGGAGATGAGGCAGATTCCCGGGGCGCGAATTGAAGTCAAGGAATTCGAACAGGGACCACCGGTGGAAGCGCCGATTGCCGTCCGTATTTTGGGAGATCAATTGGATGTTTTAAAGGAGCTTTCGACGCAGGTTGAGGCTATTTTCAACACGACCCCGGGAACCCTCAATATTGTGAATCCACTGGCGACTGCCAAAACCGATCTGCATATCGCCGTCAATCGCGACAAAGCGGGA
>RPQV01000929.1 GCA_003818595.1 Calditrichota bacterium | reverse complement strand
ATAAAAGTCATATCTTGCCATATTTGTAACATCTTTTTTCAAAGTATAAAGCTCGCCTAAAAGAGCGTCATTTCGATTTTGACTTTGCTTCAAGCGATTTATCGATTTGTCTAAATCAGCCAAATACTCGACTTTTCCATTTTTGCTGAAATCATATTCGCGAAAAACATCTAGGACTGCTCTTTTTGGGATGAAAACATTTTCAGATATTTTAATAATGAACAAATCGTTCTGCACCCCAATTATCTTTCCTTTTATTCCAGATTTTCTAAAGTCCTGGAAAAAATTTAATAGATTTCTGCCAATTTCGCGCGGCAGCAGACTATCTGCTTTTAAATCCTCTGTTCGTGCGCTGAATTTTGCAACTGTAGGAGTTCCGAATTTGTCCGATGAATGAGAAACCATCGAAATCAATAAAGATGCTGAAAGCTCATTGCCCTGGTTTGAGGATATCTGATGTAAATATACAAAAACAATACATTGGCATCCCAATGTGTCAAAGTAGGCTGAATTTGATGGGAACTTGAGCTTAGGTGCTGTTTTTCTATTTTTAATTGATTTTTTTAGCACGTCATCAGGTGTAAAAACAACGTACCGTGGATAGCAAACTGAAATCAATTCCTGATAAATTTCTCGCTTGAAATAATCCAATTTCAGCCGGAATTCATGATCATCAACATTAAATAGATCTTCTACGACTCTATCAACAACTGGGTGGCCTGCTAAAACATGGAGTAAGAGAGTATCCGGTTGAATACCACTTTTGATATTCACAATTGCCGGCGCACGCGATTGTTTCTGCCAAGGTATATGAAAAAATATCCAAGACAATATTAATAAAAATATGATGCCTGCTATAATCGAGATGGGAAGAAGGCGTTTGGGTTTTCCTGATCTTAAAGTCAATTGCGGAATTGCTTTCAGATCATTTATGAGTTGCTCCATCTCATCATAACGATCACCCTGTTTTTTTTCTAATGATTTATGAATAATCCGCGCAATGTGGGGAGGAGCATCTTGGCGATATAATGTGATTGATTCAGGTTGTTCATTCAGAATGGAATAGATCATTGCCTGCTCAAACTCACCCCGGAATGGCAGTCTGCCTGCCAGCATCTCGAAAAAGACTACCCCCATTGACCAGATATCACTCCGACAGTCTGCCTCTTCACCTCGTGCCTGTTCCGGCGACATGTAGGCAACGGTTCCAAGCGTCGTTCCGGTCTTAGTTAGCTTTACCTGACCTGCCAGCTTGGCCAGTCCAAAGTCCAGAATCTTTGCCACTCCGTCATTGGTGATGAAGATATTTGCCGGTTTGATATCTCTATGAATTATTCCTTTTTTGTGCGCTTCAAATAATCCATAGGCAACCTGAACTATGATTTTCACGGCTTCCTCAATCGCCAGAGGACCTCGTTCGATCTTTTGTTTTAGCGTTTCACCCTGATAGTACTCCATGACAATGAATAACTGGTCTGCGGCTGATTCATCAATGTCATGAATGGTGCAGATATTGATATGGGAAAGGGCGGAAGCCGCCTGTGCTTCATGTAAAAATCGTTTTTTGGCTTCAATATCTT
>RPQV01000928.1 GCA_003818595.1 Calditrichota bacterium | reverse complement strand
CCCAAGGCTATCAGCACCGGCGTGCTGATATTGATAATCACATTTTTAGTCATGAATGGGATGAGATTCGGAATATCATCGGCATGGCTCATGACGCCGCGCATCACAGGTACGGCCAAAATCAACGTGAAAAGCCCGATCAGGGCTCCCGGGGGAAGCACTCTTAAAAGACATCCGGCAAGGATCGCCACATAAGTCAAACACAGAAAAATGGCATATACGATGGCGCTGTACTTGCGCCCGATTCGTATGGGTAGATGATTCCGGCCAAATTGCCTGTCCGCGTCAACATCCGGGAATTGATTGAGGAGTAACAGATTGTTGACCAAGAAAAACGGCACCAGGGAAGCCATCGCTGCGGTACAGGAATAATGACCGGTCAGTATAAAATCGGTACCCATCACCATCAACGGCCCAAATCCAAGACCGGGGGCAATCAGACACAGAAAAGGACTACGCGTAATCAATGGTGTATAGGTATAGATGATGATAAGCCCCAGGATGCCGACGGGTAGTAGCCACGGCCCTCGTTCTATCAGGAAGTAAACACCGATACAGGCCGTTAAACTTAAACTAACTAAACCTGTAATTAAGGCCACGTGGGCCTTTTTGGGGTTTTCAGGCAGGCTCTTGGTCCCGCCTGAAAAGGGTGTTGCCTCGGTGATAAGATCGAGTCCGCTTTTGAAGTCATGATATTCATTGAGTGCGTTCACGCTGATATGCGCCAGGAGAGATCCTATTAATATGAGGGCAATGTATATAGGGTTCAGAGAGGCTCCCGACCAAAAGGCTGTCGCGACTCCCAACAGCACACAGGCCGGGGTTAAAGTTAAAAAATTCGGTCGCATTGGACCAATCAGGGCATTACTCATAGAAAAATACTCCATTGAATTGATAAGGCATTACCTTTTCGCGGCGGGAGTATATGAAGAATAATCTTGTGTGTCAATTGAATGTTGGCCATGAAAGGGAGCGGGAGGCACCAGTCTTTGTCGTCGGACGCGAATAGTGTTTATTACCGATTGAAAAGAGTAATGTTCAGGGTGAAGTGCGCGGCTTGATCGCATCGCCTCCATCCTGTTTTTAGCCACATAAAATATAAGGGATAATATTAAATTTCTGCTCGTTACTTCTTGTCATGTTGTTTTCCTTTTTTTCAAATTCATACAAGATTTCAATCGGGAATAATCAAAAAATGGCTGAACTCAAACTTAACATGTGGTATAAGTATCACAAGAAGGTCAGGTAAATGAGGATTTATTATGCAAAAGGTAGTTCGCTCTCTGGTTGTTTTTGTATTCGTTATTGCAGTCTCTGTATTTCCGTTTGATACAGCGTCGGCTCAGATTGGAGTGTACGTTGGTGTATTTGGAGGTTATACATTTAGTCCTGATGCGTCATGGGAGGATAATGTTTTCAATTATGATTTAGACGTTCAGGAAACAGGGATCTTTGGAGTTAAATTTGGTGGAACCCATCCTGCAGTAAAATTTTTCTCAATTGAACTTGAATACAGCTATTTAAATCCTGATGTGGATAGGACTGTGTTCGCCACAGCCGGCAGTGATTATGATGCTATTG
>RPQV01000927.1 GCA_003818595.1 Calditrichota bacterium | reverse complement strand
TGCAGACGATCACGGTAGAAGTCGATGTGGATGGGCGCCATGCCGACGAAATCAGAACCTACCTGAACGCCGTAATCGGCAAAATCGGCTTTAAAATCGTTGACAATCAGGCCGACTTTGATTGGGGTGTCAGCCTGGACTTGGTCAAGGCTGATCTGAATCGCGATGACATGACGGGATACAATTGGAATCTCAGCGTGAATGTTACGGATAATGTTCATCAATACACCCTGAAATCATTTATCCTTAAAAACCGCACCATGGGTATTTCAGAAGATCAGGCCGTCGCCAAGATGATGAATCTCATCGAGAAGGAACTGAACAACAAATTTTATCGTCAATTTATGGATTATATTAACAATCTCTAGGCATAAAAGATATTAATCGTCTCAACATTCATCATTTAAAGGAGAATTACCATGAAAACTCGTCTGCATCACCTCAGCCTGATCCTGTTGGCTTTTATGCTGTTGCTCGCCTGCGGCGGCAACAAGGAGATGGCGGTTCCATCCAACCTGGAGACGTATGCGGATCCGTTCCAGGATCTGACGGATTTGTCCCTCGCCATTATTGAAGCGGGCGGAGTTGCCGCTGTCGGACAGGGCACTTCGGTGCGCCAGGACTTGGCGCAGCAAAAAGCGGTGACCGCCGCCAAAGGCAATCTGGCTGAAATTTTCAACACCAAAGTGCAGCGCATGAACAAACAGTTTCAGGAAGAAATCGGCAGCGAAAATGACGCTGAAATCAACGAGGCCTTTACAACTGTGACCAAGACGTTGACCAGCCAGGTTCTGCAGGGTGCGGTGACAAAGACATCCAAGTTTTTCCGCGACAAGGAGACCGGCCAGTTTTCCTGTGGTGCGGTCGTCGCGATCGAGCCGGACAAAGTGAACACCTCCATACTCGATGAACTGCAGAAAAAAGACAAGAAATTGTATGAACGATTCCGCGCTTCGCAGGCTTATGAGGAGCTGAAACGCGAAATGGAAGAGTACGAAAAAGATCAGCAGAATTAACTGTTCATTAATCGTCCGCATAATTACATATCCAGCGTTCAGCGACGGGGGGCGCAGCGTGTTTATAGAGAATCAAAGCACCGAGGCGGAGCGCCGGAGGCGCGACATGTCTACAGAGAAGTAAAGCACTGGGATGAGAGCACCGATGGTGCGTCCTGTTTTCAATGATGATGATCATGCCGCTTCTGCGATCGATCCAAATGTCTGAGAAGGAGTATATCATGTGCAGGTTACATGCCCTTTTGTTCATTCTCCTGCCTGTTTTTTCAATCTTGGGGCAGGATGATTTTGAACAATGGCTGAAAAAGGACCAGCAGGACTATCAGCACTATTTGAGTGAGCAGGACCGAGCGTTTCTTAATTTCCTCAAAGAAGATTGGGAAGCGTACAAATTAGCGCAGGGCATCAAAGCCGATCCGCGCCCAAAACCGATTCGCATGCCGATGGCCCCTCCACCAGCCGTGAAAGAGTTGGAAAAGCCCGGCGAGAAACCTGTCAAACCGGAAAAGAAAATTCAACCACCTCCATCGATCCCTGCTGCACCCGCTCCTCCGCCCAAGCGGCCGATCGAGATCATC
>RPQV01000926.1 GCA_003818595.1 Calditrichota bacterium | reverse complement strand
CGAGGAGGCCTCAGGATATCACTGCACGCGGTCCCTCCGAAACCTCGACCTTCTGGATTTCTGCGCAGGGGGCGGAGGTCAGAAACCACTGCAGTTGGCCATGGTGCACTCGAAGGTCTCACTCGGCTCTGTAGCGTTTCAGAGCCTCATAGATGGCATCGGTCCCAAACTGCATGGCGCTCACCGGCACCCTCTCATCGGGACCGTGTCCCAGTTCCCAAGCTGTGATACTTGGAGGCAGTTGCATTGGTGTGAATCCGTAGGTCTGTATTCCCAGACGTCGAAAGAAGCGGCTGTCCGTGACCCCACTGAACAGCAGAGGAATCGGAGTGCCCTCGGGGTCAGCCTGTCGCAGAATCTCCGCCAGGGTCAATTCCTCGCTGCGCATGGTCTCTTCACCGCGGGTGACGCCATGAACGCCGCTTCGCAAAGGATATCGGCCGGTGAGCAGGGCGGCGCGAGTGGGGGCGCAGACCGGAGAAACAAAAAAACGTTCAAAAGACACCCCCTCAGAAGCGATCCGGTCCATGTTGGGTGTGTTGAGAATGGTATTACCCTGTGCGGAGAGATCTCCCCAGCCTTGATCGTCGGTTAAAAAAAGGACGATGTTGGTGGGACGTGGTTTTGGTCTACAGGAGCTGAAAAAGGTGAGTGCACCTGCAGCGCCGAGATGTTTGAGGAAGGTGCGCCTTTTCATGGTGATTTTCTTTTCTAAAGTTCTTCCAGTTTTTCAATTTTAATCGACGAATCATCATCGCAACACCTCATGGGTGAATCAAAGCTGGTATCCATTCATTATAATAAAAAAATGCTTATTTCCCAAACAGTTGTTCCGCTTCACGATAACTGATCAGCCGTATTTCTTTGCGTTCGATCACTGCTTTGACGCTGGCGGAGGTGAACGCCTTGGTCACTCCGTCACGATGCGCGGCGACATTCTCATAACCCGGATGACCGTGTCCCTGCATTTCCGGCGTATCGAGACCGGGATGTTCAACGATGAGATATAAACCCGGCGTCAACCCTTCCAGTGCGGCAACCAGTTTGGCGATGCGCGTCTCGGCATCGTCGGCAGCGGGCGAGTCCCAATGAACATACTTGGCGCCCAACTTGGCCGGATCAATATCCAGACCATACTCTTCCGCCAGCCGATCCACCAATTCCTGCACGCGCGGATCGACCGAATCGATGCCCATGTGCGCGGATAGATGCGAAACCTGGGGTATGTGAGCGATTGCCATGTTGATCTGCGCCCGCAGTTCCGCTTCAACCTGCACCAGATCGGTACGCGGATTCCAAAAGGCATCGATGGCCGCGGGATCGCTCCAGTTTTTCTGTTTCGGGAAAAAATATCCGTTCGAGTCGACCAGCGACGGCGCGTAGGTGAGCGGCCGCCATTTGACTTTCGACCACTCGGCTGTCGTCGTCAAATGGACGCCGACGTCATATCCCGGATGCTCGCGCAGCATGGCGGCGGCTTCCAAAAACCAGGCGCAGGGAACCATGACCTCGACGGAACGGCAGATGCCGTCACTGTAGGATTGAATGCAGGCGAGATTGGCGGCATGCGATGATCCGATATCATCCGCCCGCACAATGACAAAAATATTTT
>RPQV01000925.1 GCA_003818595.1 Calditrichota bacterium | reverse complement strand
GGCGAGCGTTGTTTTGTGATCGGCAACGGCCCCAGCCTTAAGCACACCGATCTAACCAAACTGCGCAATGAATTTACCTTCGGTCTTAACCGCATTTATTTAATGTTTGAAGCCCTGGGATTTTCAACCAGTTTTTTTGTATCCATTAATGACCTTGTCATCGAACAATCCGCTTCTGAAATTCAGGCTTTAAAAATGCCGAAATTTGTTTCGTGGCGGTCGAGAAGATGGCTGGCTCCCCAGGAGGATTTATATTTTCTCTATACAACATACTCAGGCCCCAAATTCGCCAGGAACGCGGCGGGGCGTTTGTGGGAAGGGGCCACAGTCACTTATGTTGCCCTGCAGCTTGCATATTATTTCGGCTTTTCAGAAGTGATTCTGATAGGTGTTGACCACAGTTTTGCTACAGCTGGCAAACCCAACACTACCATTACGTCGCAGGGCGATGACCCCAACCATTTCGATCCAAAATATTTTGGCAAGGGTTTCCGCTGGCAGCTACCAGACCTGGAGACATCGGAAATTGCCTATACAAAGGCGCGCCGTGCGTTTGAGGCGGATGGCAGAAAAGTATTAGATGCGACCATCGGCGGAAAGCTGAATATCTTCCCGAAAACAGATTACAACTCGTTGTTTTGAAATGGAAAACCAGCCGCTTGTATCAATCATAACGCCCTCATACAACCAGGCGAAATATCTACCGGCAGCTTACCAATCAGTCGTAACCCAGAATTATCCCAATATTGAATACATAATTGTGGATGGCGGTTCAACCGATGGCAGCGATGACTTGATCCGCAAATGGGCTGCATCCAGGAATAGCAGAATTAAATGGTGGGTGTCCGAAAAAGATAGCGGTCAGGCTGATGCGATTAATAAAGGATTTTCCCGAGCAACTGGCGAAATTGTTACCTGGTTGAACTCTGATGACCTTTATATGAAAAGCGCAGTTGAAAAGGCGGTTTCAATTTTAAGCAAGGATGAAAAGCTCGGCCTGATATATTCAAACGTTTTCTCAATTGATGCGGAAAGCCAATTAATTAATGTCATGCGCTATGGTGAATGGGGATTGTGTGATTTGATGGCTTTCAATATCATAGGGCAGCCGGGGGTGTTTATGCGTAGGGAAGCACTCGCCAAGGCAGGCTTTCTGGATCCGGACTATCATTACCTTCTAGATCACCATCTATGGCTGCGCATAGCAAAATATTTTGATATCAGGCATGTGGATGATTACTTTGCGGCCGCCCGTTTTCATCTTGAAGCCAAGAATACTGCTCAAGCCGCCGGATTTAGCAGGGATGCATTCAGGATCATTGACTGGTTTAAAACCAGCCCGGAGTTTTCCGGGATTTTTGCAGGCAGCCGAAAAAATATCTTGGCGGGTGTCTTCCGTTTTAGTGCTCGCTATTTGCTGGATGGCGGTGATAATTTCAAGTCCTTTAAACATTATCTGAAAAGCTTTTGGTACAAACCTTCCTCAATCCATAAAGAAGAATTTTCCCGTTTTTTGTATTCTCTTTTTGGATTTCTGCCCCTGGCTAAAAGGATGAAAGCGGATTTTCTTCAAAAACGATTGAACCATCTCACTCAAGATAAAATGGATGAGG
>RPQV01000924.1 GCA_003818595.1 Calditrichota bacterium | reverse complement strand
CTTATGAATTTCCCTCATCCGTTTTCATTGGTTTTACCGATTTGGTTTTGAATGTTGAGAATGAGAATCTGGCGGCTGACCTGGATGCTCTCATGCCGTTTCTACAACAAATCAGTGCGCTGAAAACACCCTATGGTTTTCCCATTCAGGCGCCGCAAAAAGGCATCGTGTTGATTGCTGATGAGTGGGCTGATGAAAGGGTGGGGGATCGTCTGAATTCGATGCGAATTCTTCAGCGACAAGTCGATGACTTAAACTCTTCTGCTCACCGATTGGTTTTTTCTGTTTGCATCTTGCCGAAAGGGGAATCAGCGGTTTCATTCGCGCGCGCGGCTGTGCGGGCTTTGGCGGCGCAAGCGGCGGTGATTTACGATCCCCGCAGCGAAAGTCAGACGATTGTTTTTCCAGCTTCAACCATCAAGACTCCGGCTCTGCAGAATCAATTGCCGTTATGGCCGCCGCTGTATGGTTTCGAACAATTCTCTGTCACGGCCGATGTGGCCTACCTCTATTCTCTGGGCAAAAGTTTGTATCTATTGCCGCAAGATCGGACTGAGGAATACACGACTGCCGCGCCGTCAGAGGGGGCGCGCTCGCTGTTGCTGAAAAGAATACAAACCATTGAAGCCGAAACCGCGCTCGATGATTCGATTAAAAACATGAGCCTGCTTGCTCTCTATCGTGCGCTCATGAACAGCTTACCGCCGCGGGAGCGGGAAATCGGTTGGGTGAATTTGAATTACGCAGACCGACTGCAAAAATCCGGTGATGTTCAAAATGCCGTTGCTCCGTGTGCGTCCGCCATGCAGAATTTTATCAAATGGGATGCCGTTTTGGGAATATTGCTGTCCGGCAGCAGACTGGCCGATTATCTGCAGACCTTGAAGCAGCTGTCCGATGCCGAGACGGCCCTTTTACAGGCTCTGACTTTCGCACAGGGATTTCCCGAAACTCATGCAGAGGCGGAAATCTATTATCGATTGGCCAGTTTGAGTTTCACTTCTAATCGTCGTCTCGAAGCGTGGGAACGTTTTGGACACAGTGTTGAGAGTTATTTTCAAATCGGTGATACGCTAAAAGCGGTGCAGATTTACACCAAAATGGGAATTTTGATGCGGGAGAGCAATGCCCTGCTCAAGTCAGAAGAATACCTGGAAAGGTCCCTTCAGCTTGCCCAGGATATTAAAAATGAGCAGGAGACAGCTATCGCCCATTATCAGCTCGCTGCAACCCAAAAGCGTCTTGAAAGAGTGAATCTGGCCATTTCTCATTTCGAGGCCGCTGCGGATGCGATGGAGATCATGGCGGATTGGAAAAATCTGGCCAACTGTCAGGAACATATCGGCGATCTGCTGATCTTCCAGGGGGAGTTGTTGCGAGCGCAATATGCCATGCAGGCTGCAGTACGCTATTATCGAGTCGCCGATGATGTTGAAGGATTGGTACGCGCCCTGGTCAAGTCCGCTGATATTTCCGTGCAGCGCTCCAAGTGGCTGCAGGCGCATGATTTTTATGATCAGGCGTTGTCTGCCGGCACACAGTTGTCCCCTAGCTCTTGGGATGCGGTGATTATGTATAAGAAAGGTTTGGCGCATGTGCGTGCGGGTGATCTGG
>RPQV01000923.1 GCA_003818595.1 Calditrichota bacterium | reverse complement strand
ATCTGCGGGCGTCATTGTTTGGCTAAACTTCAACTGCAGCGAAGTGCCGCCGGTAAAGTCAATGCCGTAACGAGGGCCGCCGTGCAGAATAAGTGAAATCACTCCGATTAGAATCAAACTACCGGAAAATATAAATCCTGCTCTGCGTATTTCGATAAATTTAACGTGTGCTTTCTTAAAGAATTCCATGCTTTAATAATCTCCTCAGGAAAATAGGCGAGTGATCATATGCTCAAATTTTTAATGGCATATCGCGATGTGATGATATCAAAAACCAGCCTCGACACAAAAATTGCAGTGAACATGCTGGCAATGATGCCGATGGATAAGGTTAATGCAAAACCTCTGATCGGACCAGTTCCAAAACTGTAAAGAACGACAGCCGTAATCAATGTGGTCAGGTTGGAGTCCAAAATCGTGACGAATGCTCGACTATAACCGGCATCGATGGATGCTCGAATTGACTTTCCCGTCCGAAGTTCTTCGCGGATGCGTTCAAATATCAGCACGTTGGCATCCACAGCCATACCAACCGTCAGAATGATACCGGCGATGCCCGGCATGGTCAGCGTCGAACGGAAAGCGGCCATTACTGCAAAGAGGAATATGATGTTCATTACCAGTGCAAAATTGGCGATCATTCCAGATCCTCGATAATAAAAAACCATATACAACATCACCAACAATACACCCAGCGCCGCCGAAAATTTTCCTTTGTCAATCGAATCCTGCCCAAGTGAAGGACCAACTGTGTTTTCGGTTATCGCGTAGAGCGGCGCAGGCAAGGCGCCGGCGCGCAATACCAGCGCCAAATCCTTGGCCTCCTCCATGCTGAACGTCCCCTCAATCATCGCGCTGCCCGCGGTGATCTTGCTTTCGATGACCGGCGCAGAAGAAACCTTACCATCTAACACGATCGCTAATTCTCGACCAATATTCATACCCGTAACGCGCGAGAAAATTTTGGCACCTTCATTATTAAGCTCCATGCTGACGTAAGGAGAACCGGAATTCAAAGAGGCACTACCGCTGGAAATCTGCACATTCGCGTCTGAAAGCATTTCACCTAAAAGTTCCGGCTCTTTCTTGACCAAGTAGAGTCGTTGAAAGTTATCCTCACCCATGGTGATCGGATCAGCGCCGAAGAGAAATTCGGTTTCACCGGGAATCACATTTTTGACTTCGGGTAATTGCAGCACCCGTTGTACCGCATAAAAATTCTGTACTGGAATGGCAATAAAATTGCGGTTGGGAATCTGGCGCAGAAGCGAAGTGAAGGGGCGATCAGAAAACGTATTTTCGTCAACCACAACCTGATCAGTCTCATCAGGTTCACTCTGATCACTTTCACTCTCGGTCTCATTTTCACCAAACAGATCCTGCAGGGTGACCGTTTTATCTTCAGTCTTTTTCCCCTCGGCAAATTTGGCGGAATCCACGGCGGTGGCACGCAGTGAATCCTGAGCAGCAGCCCCTTTTTGTTTGGCACGCATCACACGATCAATATCGTCCAGGACCGACCAGATCATCTGAGATTCCTGAACCAGTTTGAACTCCAATAGCGCGGTTGAACTGATGACATTACGGGCGCGCTGAATGCTTTGAATGCCCGCCAACT
>RPQV01000922.1 GCA_003818595.1 Calditrichota bacterium | reverse complement strand
GCGGATCAATGTGATGATTGGAGAGGACATTGTCGGTTCAATCAGAACAATTTCAACCTCGGGTAACTTTGGCCCGATCTACATCCCTGCAGACGACACGAACACAAATGTCAGAGAGGGTGGAGTGCCCGGCGACACCATGCAAATGGTGCTGGAATTAACCGACTCGCTCAAAGTGAAGCTGCTGCCGAAAATTGCCTGGCTTCCAGGGCAGATTCAGCAGGTGACATTGAGCGACATGCCCACACGGGTTACTTTTGCCGATATCAGTTTTTACGTAAATGAACGAAAGGTTGGAGAAGACTTTATCGATGGTGATCCCATCGACCCGACTGCACTGATCACGATTCAAACCGTTTTGTCAGCGGAGGAGATGAGCCATCTCGATGTGTTTCTCGATGGTTCACCAATAGAAAAAGCCGGAATCGCGATCGCAAATTCTGGAAACCATCCGACGATTCAAATACCGCTGAATCATGTGTCTTTAGCCGATGGAGATCATACACTTTCAGTACGCATCGTTGATACGCCTTCATCAGCTCTTGGCGCTTTTCAATTTAAGACGTTCTCCAAGCTGGCGTTGAAAAATCTGCTCAATTATCCCAATCCATGCCGCAATGAGACTTGTATCAGCTTCAATCTCGAGAATGACCATTCGGCGAATGTGATCATCAAAATATTTACCTTATCCGGACGGCTGATTGATCGAATTGACAAAACAGATGTCGAGGTCGGCTTTAATCAAATTGAGTGGCAGGTAAGAGATCAAGATAGCGATCGACCGGCCAATGGAGTTTATTTATACAAAGTGACTGCTGAAGAGGGGGATGATAAATTTGAAACATTGGGTCGTTTAATCATCATGAATTGAAATGGAGTATTTTATGAAGCGACTTTATTCTGCCTGGATACTCGTGATTCTTCTGCTTTCCTGCAGCCGAGAAACCAATTTCGATTACCCGATTAGTCCGGTGACGTTCACCCAAGTAAAGCTCACTGATCAATTCTGGGGCCCTCGCATAGAGACCAATCGTCTGGTGACGATTCCTTCAGCTTTTCGGAAATGTGAGGAGACAGGAAGAGTGGCAAATTTTGATATTGCCGCCGGCCAGCAGCAAGGGGAATTTCAATCTCAATTTCCCTTTGATGATTCGGACGTCTACAAAATCATTGAAGGCGCTTCCTATTCCTTGTCCACGCATTATGATGCCGAACTCGACCATTATGTGGATACCCTGATCGAAAAAATCGCCGCTGCACAGGAGGATGACGGCTATATCATGACATGGCGAACCATTAATCCGCAAAAACCTCCCACAAGTTGGTCAGGAACAGCGGAACGGTGGTCTGACATTGGCGGCGGTCATGAACTTTATAACGCAGGCCATATGTACGAAGCTGCCGTTGCTCACTGGATGGCGACCGGCAAACGAACTTTTTTGAATGTGGCCATTAAAAATGCCGACTTGATCGCCGGCGTATTTGGTCCCGGCAAATTGATGATGCCGCCCGGCCATGAAGAGGTTGAGATCGGGCTGATAAAGCTATATCGGGCGACGAATGATAAAAAGTATTTTGATCTGGCGAAATTCTTTATTGACCAACGGGGGAATCGTGCCGGT
>RPQV01000921.1 GCA_003818595.1 Calditrichota bacterium | reverse complement strand
TTTGCTGCTCACCACCACCATTCGTTTCGCCCTGAACGTCAATTGGGATATCACTCACCTGTTGCTCGCAACCGCAGCACTCGTCGCCCTGCTCCTGAAAGTGGATATTCTCTGGGTCGTTTTGACAGGCACACTATTTTCCATAATTGCCTTTACTTGAATAATGTAGGCTGCAAAAACGGCACTTGCGGCTTGTCGATTGATTTTTGTATATTAGCAACAGGCAATCCGTTGGAACAGATCACAGCTTAAGGGAAATAGGTGGTTAAACTACTGTATATAGGGCTCGGCGGCTTTATCGGCACACTGCTTCGCTACGCACTGAGCGGAGTGGTTCAGCAGGCGACGAAAAGCATTTCCTTCCCCTACGGGACATTGTTCGTCAATCTGCTGGGATGCTTGTGCGTCGGATTCCTCTCCTATCTGGCAGAAGAACATGGACTTTTCACTGGAGCTCAGCGTCAAATGGTGTTCATCGGAATTTTAGGCGGATTCACCACATTTTCCACGTTCATGAATGAATCCATGCATTTGACCATGGACGGCAAACTGTTATTGACGATGATGAACGCACTATGCCATGTCGTTTTTGGGTTTTTGGCCGTTTGGCTGGGCCGAGTTGCAGCGCATACTTTGTGGAGATAAATCAATGGAGACGCCGACAGATGGTTGCTTGTTGCGCATTTTTCTGGGCGAAAGCGATAAATATGGGAAAATCCCTCTCTATGAATGGATCGTGAGACAGGCGCGCGACCTGGACATGGCGGGCGCTACCGTGCTGCGCGGCATTATGGGTTTTGGCCCCAACACCCGCACCATTCACACCTTTAAAATCGAAAGGCTGTCAGAAGATTTGCCCATGATCATCGAAATCGTCGATACCGTCGAAAAAATTGAGCACTTTGTCAAATACATCGACTGGTTTATAAAGAGCGGCCTGGTCACCTTGGAACAAATTCATGTGAAAATGTACCGCCATCTCGGGAAATAATCGTGGGGCAGAATTATGACTATATGCGCGCCTCGAATCAATCTATTCACTTTGCCCCTTCCTCATTGATAAAACATTTCTGCTGTGGCACAGCCTGCGGTCAGCGCCCGCAACCGCACCCAATGGGCTGTGTACCCGTCGGGAAACTCATGGTGGATGTAACCCCGCGGCGCCACGGAAATAGTCTGGTACTCCTGCCACCGGCCGTCACCGAGGATGTCGACCTCGACGACGATGCGGAGCGAACGGTCGTCCTCGCTGATGAGGTGAAGAGTCTTTTTATCGAAACCGGTCATAAGGAACGGATCAGAGGTCTCCTGACCTTTCACCTCGCTCCTGCGCCATAATCCGCCCCAGCCGGCCGGTTTTCCGAAGGACCAGAGATCGTCCACGTTTCCAAACCAAAAGCCGGATTGAGGCTGACCCGAAGCATTGTCGGCTTGGTCGCCGGCCATGACGAAAAGCCCGCGCCAATAGCAGAAATCCGGCACGATCCTCAGGTGGGATGCGATGGGACGGACACCCCAGACGCGCCCGCCGTAAACCATGGTGGGGAGCTCGTAAAAAATCCCAAAAGCGTCCATCAGGTACCTCTCAGTCTGTACCTCGCGGATACGCATCCATTCAGTATTC
>RPQV01000920.1 GCA_003818595.1 Calditrichota bacterium | reverse complement strand
CAGAAACCTCATTATATTCATGTGCGGAGAACCGGTTGAAGGAAAGGAAATGACGTCGACTGAAGAAAAACCAAAGCTCATCGCCACGATTTCATGGATTTTATATGATTTTGCCGATACCGCTTATTCCATGAATGTTGTTTCACTCTATTTCAGCACCTGGCTGATCATTGAATTGGCGCAAAGTGATCTTTGGGTTTCATTGGCCAATTCGCTGTCCATGGCAATGGTTGCTTTAACCATGCCGGTGCTGGGCGACTGGTCAGATCGCCAACAGAAAAAAAAGATGGGATTGTTCATTTTCACCATGATCTGCATCGCCGGCACCTTTTTAATCGGTGTAACCGGCAAATCGATCCAAAGCCTGTCGATGTTGACCACGGTGGTACTGGCATTGTATGTCATCTCCAATTATAGCTATCAAGGAGGACTGGTATTTTATAATGCATTGCTTCCGGCAGTGAGTACGCCTAAAACGCTCGGACGAGTATCCGGATATGGCGTTGGAATCGGATACCTCGGTTCCGCCGCCGGATTATTGATTGGCGGTCTCTATGTTGACGGCAACGCCTTTGGATTGACCATTCCGGGCATTACTGCCGGCGGACGTGTCGCGGCTTTTATTCCCACAGCCTTTTTGTATCTGGTCTTTGCCCTGCCCATTTTTTTCTTTGTCACTGAGCCGCCGAATATGCTTGTGCGGGAACGCTGGCATTTGCGCGAGTCTTATAAACAGGTATGGAAAACGCTCAAAGCGACGAATCAATATCCGGGTCTGCTTCGTTTTCTGGTTGCCAAGTTCCTGTATGAGGACAGCATTCAGACCATCATCATTTTTATGGGTGTCTATACGCAGGCGGTCATGGGCTTTTCAACCGCGGCGACGAAAACCTTTTTCATTATGGTGATACCGGCCGCAGTCGTCGGCTCGGCAATTTGCGGCATTTTAAGCGATCATTATGGCCCGAAGAAAACGTTGGTCGGCGTGATCGCGGCATGGATTGTCAGCTTGACGGTCGTCGTCTCCAGCATGAATATTACCGTTTTTTGGATCAGCGGAGCGATTGTCGGAGTGCTGATGGGTTCGACATGGACTGCAGCACGGCCTTTGTTGATATCACTCGTACCCGGTCAACGTTTGGGTGAATTTTTTGGACTCTATGCTCTTTCAGGAAAAGCTGCGGCCATCACCGGCCCCCTGCTGTGGAGCAGCGCGGTCCTGTTATTTGCGAAATACGGAAATATTGTCAAGTATAAATCTGCGGTGGCCGTGCTGGTCGTTGTCATGGCAGCAGGGCTGATCGTCCTCTTAAAAGTTCCTGATTTACATCAGCAACTCAAATGGAGACGACAAGATAATTGATTTCATGGTTGATCGTGTAACATGAGATGTATCATTGTGAACCATCCCTGCTGAAATTTTCTTGTACGGCCTCTGACCAGCTGCATCACGCTCTTCGATTGAACTGAATTGACCTTAATTGATCATTCTGCCGCTTTTGTAGGAAGATATTTGCCCGCGAACTTGTTCTCATGGTATGCTTTTTGAAACAGTGAACTAAAAGTACTTTGTGAGAAATCATCATGTTCTCTCCGATTCGTTTGAGTATATCAGCTGTCTGTTTCAT
>RPQV01000919.1 GCA_003818595.1 Calditrichota bacterium | reverse complement strand
GATTGCAGATCGCACAAAAACCCGCTGGGGAAAGTTTCGACCTTATTTATTGTGGATTTGCGTTCCATTTGCCGTCGTCGGAGTGCTAACCTTTACCGTTCCTGACTTGGGTCAAACAGGCAAACTGATCTGGGCGTATGCGACCTTTATTTCCATCATGATGCTTTACACGGCCATCAACATCCCTTATACGGCCCTATTGGGTGTCATTTCTCCTGATTCGAATGAACGTACATCGGTTTCCTCGATAAAATTTCTCTTCGCCTTTGCCGCCGGCATCATTGTCTCGGCAACTTTGTTGCCCCTGGTCAAGGCTTTGGGTAAAGGTGATGATGCCCGCGGGTGGCAATTGTCGTTTGTCATCTATGGCATTGCTGCTGTTTGTTTTTTCCTGATCGCCTTTTCGGGTACACGTGAAAGAGTGCAGCCTCCGAAAGGTCAAAAATCTTCGATAAAGCAGGACATCTATGAATTGGTGACCAATAAGCCCTGGCTCATTCTTCTGGCGACAACCATAACATTCATCCTCTTTGTCGCGATTCGAAGCAGTGTTACGGCTCACTATTTCAAGTATGTCATCGGATCGCGTGAGATTTCGTTGCCCTTTATGGAGGCAAAACAATACGGATTTGAAGCATTGGTTTCGGTATTCAATACTGTTGGACAGCTGTCCTCGCTCATCGGTGTGCTGGTGGTGAGTTGGTTTGCCAAGAAGGTCGGAAAGAAAAAGGCCTTCATGATGATATTTGTCATCGCCATTCTCAGTACCGCCGCTTTTTATTTTCTCAGCGCCGATCAAATTGCTCTGATCTTTTTGTTCCAAATAACCGGCTCGCTGACAGGTGGTCCACTCAGCGTTCTCCTCTGGGCAATGTATGCGGATAGCGCAGATTATGCAGAGTGGAAACGCGGACGCCGGGCGACCGGACTGGTTTTTTCTGCATCAACCATGTCGCAAAAATTCGGCTGGGCTTTCGGCGCCTTTGTCGCTCTCAAGCTGATGTCCAGTGTCGGTTTTTCGGCCAACCAGGCGCAATCACCCGAAAGCTTGAAGGGTTTGATCTTATTATTCAGCCTGATTCCTGCCGGTATGGGTGTCATCGCTTTCATTCTGGTGTCGCTTTATCCTTTAAGTGATGTTACGGTTGATAAAATCACTTCAGAACTGAAACAACGGCGCAGCGAAAACGGAGATTGAAGAAGTAAAAGTTGCAGTTTGGATATTTTAACGATAAAAATCATTACAAAGGAATTCGTATGGAGCATCACTCATCAGCCGGCAAACTGGTGAATCCGGATACGCTCGTCAATTTACCCCACATAATCAGTCTGTATTATCTCGAAAAACCGGATATCAGCCATCCGCGCGAACGGGTTAGTTTTGGCACTTCCGGTCATCGCGGCTCTTCTCAACATCGCAGCTTCACCGAATCGCATATTTATGCAATCACTCAGGCAATTTGCGATTATCGGAAAAAGGCGGGCATCACCGGCCCGTTGTTTTTGGGCAAGGATACACATGCTCTTTCGGACCCTGCAGAAAAGACGGCCATCGAAGTCCTCGCCGCCAATGATATTCCTACCTATATTGATCATAATTTCGGATTCACTCCCACGCCGGTCATTTCACATGCGATCCTC
>RPQV01000918.1 GCA_003818595.1 Calditrichota bacterium | reverse complement strand
GGACGCGCCGGAACATCCCCCGACTCGACGGAAGCCTCCCATTGCTCATCGGTGAGCCGCTCGAAATCGGAAGTGATTTTTTCATAATACGACATCACCGGCCCCACATAAGCCATGGGCTTGAAATCATTCGACGGCGAATCAGCCAGAAAGACGCCGAGATTGATTTTGCCGACGCCGACGTGAAAGACTCGACCAACGATAATCCCGGCGCAGTCGGCCGGTTGTGTATGAACGTCGGCCACCAGATAATCCTGCTCGTTCGCAACCCGCGCACCCCCTTTGTCAGGATCATAAAAGAGATCGGCGTACCATCCCCAAAATGGTGGCTCGCCGCAAGGTCCGCTGGAGACAAACAGCATATCCTGTAGGAATTGCATTTCCTCACTACTCAATACCTGACGGTCAATTTCCTTTTGAGCGATGACCTCCAGTTTGAACATCACTTCTTTCAAATGGGTGAAATATTGCTTTATATTCTCGTCGGCAGTTATAGTATAAAAAATCTGATCTGCCTTTTCTGCAAATGTCGCAATCTGGTGAAAAAATGCCGGATACGGTTCGACATATGAATGGGGAAATGAACAGATCGGGATGCCGGTGTACGACTGCTTGGCATAAAGCAGATTGTCGTGCCGCAACTGAGTCCATGAAGCGAGCTGTGTGTTGAGCTTTTGCTGATGCCAGGCTGTGGTGTGAACAAACAGCGGCGATCCATCCTGCACGGCCGCCGGATTCAAACAGCGGATCGACTGCAGCCAGGCGTTGTAAAGCGATTTGCCCCAGAAATCGGCATCATAAGCATCGATGAGGTAGCGGAGAGAGGCGAGTTGTGATGAATAGTGATAGTTATCCAGTTCGTTTTTGAGCAGGGGCAACGCATCATCGTTCCCCAGGGCAAACATCGCATCCAATGGATTGGGCATGAGTCGGCAAACCTTGCCGCCCTGATAAACGATGCGGTCATATACCACGCTGGAAAAGATGTAGGAATCAATGATGAAACGCTGCCCGAAGAGCATGAACGAAATTGGTAACTCAACCGGATCACTGCCCGGTTCCTCCCGCCCCTGGATAAGCAGGGAGAGGATCTTTTGTCCGGATGCAGAAGAGGCTTTGAGCGCAGTCTGAAAGGCATCAAAAGTGGGATCATCGAAAAGCGCATCGGCATTGAGGATGTTCAGGCTCTGCTCAATGTCGGAAAGCTCCGCAGGTGTCAGATTATCGCTCTCGCCCACGAGGGTGGTGATGATTTCATCGATCTCAGAGCCCTCCGAGTTGGCGGGATTCATGCTGATCAGCTCATTCAACAGCAGGGCGCCGAGATTCATTCGCCGCACATCCTCCCGACTCAGCTCCCATTCAACCGGAGGATTGGCGAGGATAAAATCGATGCGGCCGAGCCACATCATGCAGCGAAAATAGGATGCAAGCGGACGAGTGCCGTCCGGCCGTTCGATCGTATAATGACCCCGAACCGTGAACTGACTGAAATCGATCGGTCTTGCTGTTTTCATAAAAAGCGGCAGATTGACGAGTTTCTCGGACAGCACCGCATTCCAGACCGCATCGAGCTTGTCAGTGCTGGTCAACTGCGGCGGTAGTTGAACTCCCGCCAGCAGAGATTTTGCGATGGTCACATATAAATCAACATCTTCTAAAGC
>RPQV01000917.1 GCA_003818595.1 Calditrichota bacterium | reverse complement strand
TGAAATTGCCCTCGCACGGAGACACAAAGACACAGAGACCACAGAAAAATAATCATTATTCTATTCTCCGTGTCTCCGTGCCTTTGTGCGAGGTCTTTCTTTGCGTTTTTGCGACTTGCATGAATTTGCCGAGAAATCTCACGCAAAGCCGCCAAGCCGCAAAGGGACGCAAAGGAGGGTTTTGGTGTTTTGTCTGCTAATTCCACCGCAATCCGAAATAAAATCGTCGTCCTACCGTCGGTCCCCAGATCAATGACGAATCAAAGTAAGGGCTGAAGGGATCGTTCCAGGCGAGGATGGGCATCGGTTGCCGGTAATCGGTGATGTTCTCAACTCCGGCGTAAATATCCATGCGGCTCATTTTGCGGGTGATCTGGGCGAACAGCAGGACATAATTCGGTGAGAACGAATCGAGCCGATATTCGAGTGGATTCATGCTGGTATTGGGAAGCCGGGTGCTGCCGTTGAATTGTGCGGTAAAATCCAGACGCCATTTGTCTTTGGGCAGAGTGTATGAGGTGACCAGCAATCCCTTGTGTTTGGCGTTCAACGGCAATTCCTCCAGCATTCCCATGTAAGTTGTTTTGACATCATTGAGTCGATAGGCGGTGGTGATGCTGAGACCTTTGGCCACCGTCGCCGTGAGTTCCGCCTGGGCGCTGTTGGAGTAGGAACGGCCGTTTAAATTGTAGAGCATGATGGTTTGCGCATTCTGTTCCATGTCGACCACGACCTGATTTTGGAACTCGGTGCGATAAAAATCAACCGTCAGGGTCGCCGGATAGTCGGCGCCGAGACGAAAATCTCGAATGACCTGCACTCCGGCGTTCCACGCTTCTTCAGCCTTTAACGATTCGACCTCGATCAGTGTCCGCGAACTGGCGAGGATCCCCGGGTTATCCATGAATATATGAGGCACGCGATAGCCTTTGCCGGCGGACAACCGCACGGATGTCTCGGCATCCGGCTGAAATTTGAGATGAAAACGCGGGGTGGTGAATGGACCGTAAATATTATGATGATCATAACGGAATCCGGCCATGGCTGTCAATTTTTCCTGCAGCTTGTACGTGTATTCAAAAAACAGACCGGGCACCCGTTCATCCGTTATATAGGACGCTTCCTGGTAAGTTTCATCGCGATTGTCGAATCGATAGGATAATCCCGAAGAGAACGAGTGGTTCAGGCCGATTTTTTCATAGATGAGATTGGCATAAACGCCCGTTTCGTCGCCGGAATAGCTTTTCATGCCCCAGAACGAGTCCTGTCGATGGTGAGAACCGGAGAGAATCAAACCAAGGCTCGAGCCGTTGTGACCCAGCAGAGTTCCCGCTTTGGAGAAGAACTCGTAGCGGTTGATGCGATTGCGCGAGCCGTAGATCGACGCCGACGGCTGCGGATGGTCGAAATCAAAGTTCGTCTGGCCGCCGTCACGGTTGTCGTGAATGATCTTGATGCCCAGTTGTCCATCCGAATGTTCGCCATCATACTTCCAGCGATTCAATACGTTGAGATGAGCGACCAACGGCATGTCGATAAAGGTGTCGGCATCCTGATCCCATTTATGTTGATTGTAACTGCCGTATGACAGCAGCATGGTCGAGATTTTTTCGCTCACTTGTCGTGCGGCTGAGAGCGTCAACTCCGAGCGTCCCATGTTGCTCTGATAGGCGTTCAGTT
>RPQV01000916.1 GCA_003818595.1 Calditrichota bacterium | reverse complement strand
TGCGGTCTCCATTAGATTTGTCGCTATGTAGGGATTGGGAACAACTTTGATCATCTCCATCGTGCTTTTTAGAGCGTCTTCATTGACTTTGTTTTCAGGTAAAACGCTGAAGACAAATTGATCAAAGGCGCTCAATGGACGGATAAATCTCACTCGATAATAATCCCCGGCCTTGGGCAAGCCGGATTCATCTGCGACATTTGAAAAATTGATGGCAAAGACAGTACCGGCCCACTCTCCGGTTGTGGGAACCATATGACCAACCAAAATGTCATCTTCCTGCCAATCGTAAGAGCCGTTTGTATTTTTGTCGTTAACCGCCAAATCCAATCTCTCAAAATCCCCGGTTGTTGAATCTATGGAATTTCTGTTGATCACATAGAAATGATATTGAACGTTGGTTAACCGCTGATTCTTTTTTATCAGGACATCGTTTTGATCTCTAATTCCGGACATAGAACTTTTGGTGCCGTTCGTTGCCACCGTATCGGTAAAAATGATATCATAGTCCCATGGAAAATAGTTGACAACTCTTCCGGTCAGGATGCTCATGTCAGAATTGCCGGTTACCCAGCCGGAATTTTCAGCATCATAAGAGGATGAATCAGTTGGCGAGAGCTTCAGGTTCAGCTTGATGCCGTCGAAAGTATCTGTATATATTTTATTGCTGTTAAAAACGAAATATTCTAAAGCGGATTCATCACTCTCCTCATCTTCCCATGAAGGCTTTTTATAGAGAATATTGCGTCTCGGGTAATCAGTCGGGGTTTCGGAATACACCAGCTTTTTGCCGTCGGTTTCATCATATACATACAGAGCAGACGTCGAGAAAAGCAAGTCCATAGGATGATAAAACTTTCCGGTACGACTTCTGTTTGTTCCAACCGTATCCGAACCAAATGTCATTCGATAACTATGGTTTGCTTTGACAGACTCATCAATCATGATTTCCGGAATGATTTGACCTTCCTGGATGGAGGATGAAGTCCGCTCTCTATCAATTTTCACATAAGGCGGTACATAGCCGGCCGCAGTACTTCTGGGCATAACGACCTGGATATTCTGACCAACGCGAATGACATTCTCAAATTCGTCCAATTCAACATCGATGTTATTCTCTGCTGGTGAAATGTTAAGTTCCTCAATACCATAGTCGTATGCGACAATCGCATAATAGTAGGTTCTTCCGTTCTGTACATCTTTATCGACGTAGGAGTTTGAGATTCCCGTATTGGCGCCGAGGTAAAAAGCTGTACCTTCCCGACCCACATTATTCAGGCCGTATTCGGCATAACCTTGAATGTCGTTAATTTGATCGCACTGGAAGATGGGCTTTCTAAATGATTTTATGCCCTGAGCATTGGTGATAATTTCCGGGTCTTGAAAGAACCGGTCGGTGGAACGGAACAGTTTATAGCCCTCAAAATCATTCACCCGGGCCAGCAATGGTTCACGCGTGTACAGCTCGGCTGCATTATCCCAGACCAGGGTGACTTGGCCGTCTCCGGGATAAGCTTTCAAGGTTGGCAATAAGGGCGGCTGAGCGAAGCGATAATCCTGTTCATAAATGACCTGAGCATTTTCCTTTTTCTTGAATAAACTGGGTGCGCTATACTCGGAATTTAATGGTGCTAATTCCTCATAAGCCGCAAGCATTGCAGTCGAAATTCTTTCAACTGT
>RPQV01000915.1 GCA_003818595.1 Calditrichota bacterium | reverse complement strand
TTTTGGCGGCCATTTTGGAGCTTTTCTGAAATATGCCGGATTCGATGCGCTCACCATCACCGGCATTGCCCAACAAAACGTTATAATTGTGATCGATGGCTTTAAATCGGAAGTGACCATTAGGCAAGCATCTGCGAGTGATCAGGTCTTCGATCTCGAAAAAACCATTGTCGATCAGTTTTTAAGCGAAGGCCGAGAAAAAAAGGACATCACCTTTTTAACCACCGGCATGGGAGCGGCCAATACCACTTTCGGCTGCATCAACAGCCACTACTATGACGCCGCCAAGCCGGTTGACGCGATAAAAGGCCTTTTCCGCACCAAGCAGGCAGGACGCACGGGTCTGGGTACCGTCATGAGTCATAAGAATATCACCGCGATTGTCGTTCTGGCTGCTTTTCCTCACGGAAATAATCCTTATGGCGCGGCGGATTGGGACAAAGTGAAAGAAGCGGGATTGAAGCTGCACAGGATCGTCAAAGACGTCGATCCGTACGCACTGCAAATGCACTTGAAAGGCTCGGCCGGCTTGATTTCTTTTATGAATAAAGATGAGTATCAATCCCTGCCGGTGAATAATTACCAGTATGGCTCGCACCCGAATGCGGGACAAATCTGCGGCAAAGCCTATGCGGAGCGCCTTTTTGATCACCGGGGCATGGATGGATGTTTCCCCGGCTGTAATTTGCGCTGTACAAAAGGCGGATGGGTCATGCTGACCACGGGTGAGCATTGCGGCCGTAAGGTCTGGGTGGACGGCCCCGAATACGAAACCGCCGCCGGTTTTGGTTCCAACCTTGGCATGTGGCATCCCGAATTCATCATGGAAGCCAATTGGCATTGCGATAATTACGGCATCGACACCATCAGCACCGCCGTCATCATGGCCTTTATCATGGAATGTTATCAGCGCGGCTATCTGACCCCGGAGGATGCCGACGGCTTTGTGTTGACCTGGGGCGATGAACAAGCGGCGCTGCGATTTATTCATGACCTCGCGCGCCGTAAGACAGCGCTCACCAGTGTTGCCGGTCTGGGTATGGTGGAACTGATGGCCTGGGTTGCCGAAAAATATACGGACAGAACCGGTAAGCCCGATCCGATAAAGGAACTGCGGCAGTTTGCCATGCAAACGAAAGGGTTGCCTTTCTCTCTTTACCGGACGCACCGGTCTTTGTGCATGCAGGCCTCCTATGCCGCCGCAAGCGACATCGGCGCTCATCATGCCGCCGCTTGGCTGGTTAAAGTGGATTTGCTGGGCGCGTTTCCGACTTTTGAGGCCAAGGCCAATGCTTTGATCACTTATCCGCGCGTGCGTTTGGGCAATGACAACCTGGGATTGTGCAAGCTACCCTGGGTGGATGTTTTCAATCCCGATTCTATGAAACGCCAGAATACGGATATCTATATCAATCCCGCTTCACAGGAACTCTATGCTGATTTTTACAATGGCATGTTGGGTTCCACGCTGACCTGGGAGAAGATTTTTGAGCAAACAGACAGGGATATCAACCTGCAGCGGGTCATGAATGTTCTGTCCTTCGGCGCGACAACCGGCGAGCGCGACTGGATTCCCGATCGGGCTATCGGCCCCACCGAAGATGCTCTCTACGATCTTGAAAAAGATTACAATGATAAACAGCTCAGTCTTTTTCTCAATAAGTCTGCTGATGCAATTGCCATGATGGAA
>RPQV01000914.1 GCA_003818595.1 Calditrichota bacterium | reverse complement strand
TTTCGGCGCTTATCCACCTCGAAGATAAAAATTTCCAAAAGGCAGTCGTTCCTCTAACCGAAGGCTAATCGAATAGCAATTGCAGATGCGGCGACCATTACTGCCAGTGCCAGGATTAATACTGGCTGACGCTTTTGTTTGATAACCACATTCTGGCCGAAAAAATCTTCCTCGATCCCAAAGGACGGTCCAGCAAACCAGGCAAAGAAAAGGCCCCCCAGCAGCCCACCCAAATGCCCCCAGTTATCTATTCCGGGTGAAAGCCCGAGCATCAGGTTTACTGCAATAACCATCACGATATTCATTAGAATTGGCCGGGCTGATGATCCAAGTAGATGCCGGTTGTGATAGACATAGACGCCCTGGGCTGCAATAAGCCCGAAAATAGCGGTTGAGGCGCCCAGAGAAGGATTTGGGGACATCAGAAAGGACAAGGTATTGCCCCATAGTCCCCCAACCAGATAAAGCTCGATGAATGGCCAGGTGCCGTATTTCCTTTCCAGCGTGGGTCCGATCATAAACAGGGCATACATATTGAACCCAATGTGAAGAATAGATCCATGCAGCAGGATCGGAGTAATCAGCCTCCAAAATTGGCCGCGCATAATAAATTGGTTGATCTTTGCCAATAGGGAAAGAGGCAAGTCAAATCCCAAAAAAGTCTGAGATAGGTTTTGAAGGATGAAAAAGGCAACCGTGACACCAATAATGATGTGGGATATAAAGAATTTTCTTTTCATTTATTAGGGAAAATGAGCCTTAAATGGAAATTTTCCGCGGTTTAGATTTTTGATGCTCCGCGGTGATAATGGCTTCAATAGTTGTAATTGTTTTCTGAAGCTGATTCTGGGCGTTGACAACGATATAGTCAAAGTTCCGTGCTTTGATTAATTCATCTTTTACCGTCTCAATTCGGGTAGCGAGGTCTTTTTCCTGGCTCAATCTCCGGCCTCCCAGGCGCTGAAACCATTCTTCTTCATTTGCAGGGGTTAAGAAAACCAAAATTGCCTCAGGATACATTTTTTTGATTTTTTCCGCCCCTTGAACGTCCAACCGCAGGATGACATCGCGTCCTGATTCAATCGCTTTTCGGATTTGCGCTTTTGGCACTCCTTTATAGTCATCATAAACATGCGAATATTCGATTAATTCATTATCCGAAATCATCTTTTCAAAATCATCCCGGGTAACAAAAAAATAGTCAATTCCTTCTCTTTCATCCGGCCGCGGCGCGCGCGTGTTGGCGGTGACCACATGGTAAACAGGCAAACCGCTTTTCTTTAAAGCTCTTAATACAGAATCTTTTCCGACGCCGGACGGGCCTGAAATGACGATCATGAGAGGCGCCTGCTCGAGAATATTAAAATCGATTTTTTCTTTTACCAACGGATTTACTGCCAATCTTTGTTGAGGTAGCCATGATTATAATTGAATTCAATGGTCGCCTTTTTGGGAAAAATTACTTCAATGTGATCTTAACTTGAGAACTACCAAGGAAGCAGCACTATTTAATATGAATGAACAGCCTGCTTCAATTGGTCATAGGTTGACATCCAGCTGATTTTTTTGATAAAAGAAGGAAAATCCCTGCTTCTGGCTCGCAGCAAGCGCACATCGTTTCCAACCGGGTCGGCGCCCGCGGCGCTGAAGGGCTTGTCGGCATAAGCGCCATAAAAAGCAAAATATGCCTGGTT
>RPQV01000913.1 GCA_003818595.1 Calditrichota bacterium | reverse complement strand
GTTGCGCCGCCAATTCCATGCGGAATGAACTTGCGGATACTCTTTGGCAGGATTTTGTCCTTAACAATTTCTTTTGAAATATAAGCTTGCCCTGAGGCGAACACGCGGCCATTAATGCCCTCTCCGGGTTTTTCGGGAGGAATGGGGTGAGGGTCAAGTCCGCTTTCACCCCAGCCGCGCATGGCTGCTGTTTTGAGCTCATCGTTAATGTGGTTATATAACCAAATAGCCCCTTGCGGTGCGTGCATTACTTTGAGTGTTTCATCCAGTAAAAGCGGGAGCATCTCGTCCAGGGTTGTCACAGTGCGCATTGCAGCACTGACCTTGTTGACAGCTTCCTGTTCGCGTTCACGCTGCATTCTTTCAGTAGTGTCTTTGCTTGTAGAGACAAAATGGGTGATATCTCCGCCTTCATTTCTAAGTGGGGTAATTGTCATCTCTGTGTAATACAGGTCCCCATTTTTTTGGCGATTAATGATCGCGCCTTGAAAAATTTTGCCCGCAAGGATTGTTTTCCAAAGCGCTTCATATTCTTTTATAGTATGCAATCCCGACTTGAGAATTCGCGGTGTTTTTCCGATGGCTTCTTCTTTTTGGAAGCCAGTTATTTCTTCAAAGGCATTATTAACATATTCAATAATGCCTTCCTGGTTGGTAATAATAACAATATCTGCGGTTTGCTCAACCACACTGGAAAGCTGCATTAACCTTTGTTCAGCGAGTCTGCTTTCGGTGACATCATATGAGATACCGACAACACCCACCAGGCTGCCTTTATCGTCCCGGATTGGTGAATCGGTGACATGAGCAGGGAAAATAGTGCCATCCCGCCGTTGAACGAGAAAATATCCTGCCCAACTTTGGCCTTTTGCCAGGTAATCCATTATCTCCGCCGCCTGCGCCTGAGTCGCCTGGCTGGGTGTGACTTCTAAAATGCTGCGGCCGAGAACTTCATCTATCTTCCATCCATAAAGTTCCTCGGCGGCGATATTCATATACGTAATCAAGCCATTTTGGTCTGTGGCAATTACCGCCTGCCCGATCTGGCTTAAAATATTTGCCTGGATCTCAACCCTTTTCTCAGCCATCTTACGCTCTGAAATATCGCGTATGTTGCATTGGATCACGTCCTCGTGGTCCACCAAATAGGAATTGCTGATGAATTCCACCTCCCTTTTACGCCCATCTTTCGTTTTTAAAGGCAGATCCTCATAGCGGATATATTTTTTTTTCTTCAATTCCTCAAAAGCAACCCTGTTTTCCTCGACATCTTTATAAAGTCCAATTTCCCATAGTTGTTTTCCAAGGAATTCTGAACGGGAGTAGCCCAGCATTTTCACCAGGAACGGGTTGGCATCGATGATCTTTCCTGATTTACCATCCAGGATGAGGATCCCGTCCTGGGCTGTTTCAAAAAGCCGCCGGTAACGCTCTTCGGAATTTATTAACGACTCGCTCGCCTGACGGTTAGGTTTTGGAGATTTTTTTTCTGGCACTTTGCCTGACTGCCTCATTTTGGCCTCTGAAACGAAAATCTTTTTTTAATCTCCTAATTTTCTTGGCTCTTATGGTTTCCCCCAACTTTAGGTCAATGGCAATCCTGTTTAATTCCCCAAATATTGATTATAGTGGATTAATTTTTTGCGGAAAATTATTACATCAACAAACTGAATTACATCCAATCGAGGTTTTTCTTATTTATATCCTTT
>RPQV01000912.1 GCA_003818595.1 Calditrichota bacterium | reverse complement strand
CCGCTCCTGGTCAATCTCTTCGTGAACCGCTATTCGCAAATGAATCAAAAAGAAACCTTGACTGTCTCTCGTGAGGCCATGGACAAGTTGATGAAATATGATTACCCAGGCAACATACGGGAACTGGAGAATATCATTGAACAGGCCGTTGTACTCTGTCGCGGCGAGAGCATTTCTTCGACAGATTTACACATCGCATTGTCGGGGCGGCCGGCGGATCGCTCCGATATTGTCGGCAGCTTTGAAGAACAAGTATGCGCGTTTGAGACCAAATTAATCACTGATGCGTTGCAAAAAAGCGGCGGAATTCAAACCCGAGCGGCAGCTTTGCTGGGAATGAGTGAACGCCACCTGCGCTACAAAATGATAAAGTATCAGCTCAAGAATTGAAGCGGCTCTACCTCATTGCGGGTAATTCATTCACATCTATTTTAATGATTGCCGGGGTTCGATAAATTCAGTCGAACCGTTCTTCCCTTCTTTTTGCTTTTTAAGCGGCGGCGCCTCCGCTAAAATCGTCGCCAGCCATTTGGTGCTGTCGCGTCGTTCGAGATAAATCTTGGCGCTCATGGTCAGCGGTACCGACAGCAGCATGCCGACAGGCCCCAGCAACCATCCCCAGAAGATAACCGACGCATAGACCACCAGAGGCGATAAATCAAGTCCCCTGCCCATGATCCGCGGCTCGAGAAAATTACCGATGACATTGTTGACTGCCAGATATACGGCGGTCACCGCTAAACAGGTGGCCCACCCCATTTGAAACATGGACAACAGAATGGGCGGAATCGAGGCGATGATCGATCCGATGGTGGGAATGTAATTCAATAAAAAAGCGATCATCCCCCACATCAAAGCAAAATCAACTTTGAGCAACAATAACGCGACGCCAATCAACACGCCGGTCGCCAAACTGATGAGGGTTTTCAAGACAATATATCGCTGCATCCCGCTGGTGAATTTGTTGATTTCCCTGAGCACCGCACCCTGCTCTCCCCAAATGATGATGGACTTGAGAGGAACACTGTAGGCTTCCAGGAGCATGAAAATGACATAAAAAATGATGACGATCGAATCGCTCATCATCCCGGTGAAGGTACTCAACATCCCGCCGACGAGTTTGACCACCATATTCGGATCAAAGACGCTCATCACCGCACTCGCAGAGACGTCAAAACCATGGCTGTGCAGGAATTCGGTAATATTGGTGATCATATTCGAAAAATTTTCCTGATAAATAGGCCATGCCGCAGTAAAATCATTGATCGATGAGCCGATGAGCGCCGCCAGCAACAGACCGGCGACAAAAATTGTCAGCAGGACAACGGTCAATGATAACCATTGCGGCAATCCCCGTTTCGTCAGGAAAAAAAAGATCGGACTGCAGATAAAAGCGATGAGCAGGCTCAATAGTATTCGCACCACGATATAACTTGCAGCATGAACTCCGGCAAGAATAATGATCAGCGCGGCGCTGTTAATCAGGAAGACCGAAGCGTGCTTTTTGATAATACTCATGATCAACCTCCTAAAAATCAGCAAAATTTAATAAATAAATGATTTAAAATCAAGGTCTGCCCTTACCAGGGTACCCCCCAAAATTTTGCAGAAAGACCAAGAAGAGCTGTCCTCCGCTTGAGACGTCGGCAGTGACAGCTCTTTTCCCGACTCCGGGGTCTGTCAAACAAACATAAGAACATTTCACTCCTACGGAGTTCCGACT
>RPQV01000911.1 GCA_003818595.1 Calditrichota bacterium | reverse complement strand
TCAGAAACCCCGCACCGGCCGTGCCAACGCCCGCCGCAATCGCACCCCAAATCCGGAACATTCCATACGAAAGCTTTGACTTTGATTCGACAAAATCCAGAGCCAGCGTGTCCATCAACGGTTGCAGGGGCGGGGAGAGTGCCAGCGCCATTGCTGTAAGCAGGAAGGGCCAGAATCCGTGTACCCAATACATTCGGAAATAGATCGCTGCCGAAATCAGTATGCCAATGCTCAAACAGCGGCGACGTCCAAAACGATCGGCGATGAGTCCCCAAAAAGGCTGCACGAAAAATCCGAATAGGGGTCCCACCGTGGCAATGGTGGCAATCTCTTTCCCGGAAAAACCATCGTGCCGTAGCGTGACAATTAAAAAGTTTCCTGCAATTGAAGTGCCGACCCAAGTGAAGAAGTACAGCGCCCGCAAGGGGTAGGCCTCCCAGTGCCCAAAAAGGTCCATCAGCACTGGCCGAACAATTGTTATGTCTTTAAATTTCATCAGTGATAAACAGGTCTCATCGTGTCTTGCCAATGAAAATGAAATAAATGGAATTTTGATTACATATACAAGGAATTTTAATTATTCCTCCGTGCGAGGCCGATCCTGTCTGTTATTCTTTGCGTTTCTTTGCGGCGTGAATCATTTCTGTCGTCAGGCGAATTGATTTATACCTGAAACTGAGGTGTTACATTGGTCCTTGTCTTTCACTAATATTTATTGTATCTTTTAATATAAAGAAATCAAATATTAAGAACTTGCGTCCCATCAATTCATTCCCGTGGCGGGCGTACCATTCTGCTGCATCTGACGGCAAGAGCCGATCGTTTGGGTGGTTTTGTACGGAAAGGGAACAAAGTACTGTCCTTTGTCAAATAAATCCTCAATTGGCAAGGCGGCCGATTTTCAACAGCTTTTCAGAGCTCAACAAACGAATGAATAAGCCAAGCATGAATATTCAAACGAAAATCCTTGCTCATCACCTGTTAACCATCCTGCAGTTCATCCCGCTCCTTGTCGCGATGAATTGCGTGCCTTCCAGCTACCACTCCCCCCGTGTGCTCAGACCGGGAGAAATGTCGGTCGGCGCAGGGTTGTCTTTGCCGGTGACTCAGGGCGATGTCTCGCTGTGTCTGCGATCAGGCATAATAAAAAATCTCGATCTTGGCATTAAATTGGGAGGCTGGGGGGATTGTTATGGACTATTTTCCGATATCAAGTATTGTATAGTCAAACAACCGCTCCTGATTTCGGCGAATATGGGATTTCTTTATCATCAAGATACATTTATGACCGAGACTGAACCGCGAACGCAGGGCATTCATCCTACAATTTTGCTGGGCAGTGATCGAATCTATGGCGGGATCGGCTGGAATTATTCGATTGAACGAGAAACATATTCCTCCATGCTTCCGCCTTATAAAACGTGGATTATCACTACCCGCTCATCAGGCCCGAGGATCATGCTCGGCGCATCCTGGGGCAATCGCTGGAAATTCAATCCCGAAATTATTTTCAATTTTGATCCCTTGGGACGATCAAATGGGACAGTGATGGTCGGTTGCGGTATCCACCGGGTTTTCGGCAAAGCGATCAGAGACCAAGTCAGAGAAAAAGCTCTCTGCAAGTAGGATATCGAAACGTTCATTCGCTGTCATAAAAATGCTTTTGCACATGATATTTTATTGGCTCACACCAAGTCGCCAAGGCTGCAAAGGAGAAAAAAATGT
>RPQV01000910.1 GCA_003818595.1 Calditrichota bacterium | reverse complement strand
TGGCTTTAATGTGAACAGAGGGTGAAACCTTCCATCCTTGACCCAAATCTCTGGCTGCGTTGGCGCCGGTACCTTGGATGGCCATGCCGCCTTTGCCCTTTTCGCCGGTAAAATTCTCCGGGCTGATGGAACGGGATTCAGCTTCGGATAGGCGCATGAGTGAATGCATTCCCATGTCGATCCCATTAAAAGACGATGTTTGGGCCGATAAGTCATTGAATGACAGCAAAAAGAATAATAATCCGCACATTACAGCAGTTGATTTCATTTTGAGCTCCTATTGTTGACTGGGAATAGAATGTTGAACTGTTTCATCGGAGGTGAATAATACAGTCCTGAAAATAAAGTCTACAAAAATCAGTCATTTTTCACAAGCAAAATCATTTGGAAGTAAAGTAATTACAGTGAATACTGGTGGGATTTCATGTTTTCTTTACATAAAAAAGCCCTGATGGGATATCAGGGCTTTTCTTGATGAATAAAGAGATGAAGGTGATATTATCGTTTTTCCAAATTGGCTTTCACCATTTGAGCAACACTTCGGAAATCGATTTTGCCACTGCCCATTTTGGGCAATTCCGGCAAAACCATAAATATTTTGGGAATGGCGATTGCCGGAAGTTTATGACTCATTTTTCTCATGAGTTCTTTATCGGCCACTTTATCAGTGACGACGGCGACGATACGGGCGCCTTTAATCGAATCCGGCACTTCAACGACACAACACGCGACGCCGCTGGGCAATAACTCTTCCAATACCATTTCAGTGCGCACCAGCGAGACCATTTCGCCGCCGATTTTCACGAATCGTTTAAGGCGTCCACGGTGCCATAAAAATCCGTCTTCATCCATCATGCCCATGTCTCCGGTATCATACCAGCCATTGCGTATTCGCAAAGAGGTCTCCTCAAGGTCATCAAAATAACCTTTCATCACCAAGTCACCCTTGACCATGATTTTGCCCTCCTGTCCGACCGGCAGCGCATGACCGGTAGTTATGTCCTCGATGCGCACCTGCACGCTGGGTAACGGACGACCGATGCTTCCCGGACGATTGGCTTCGTGTGTATTGACGGAGACACCGGGACTCGTTTCAGTCGCACCATACGCTTCGAGCAATTCAATGCCGTGTTTTTCGCGATAGCCTTCCCGCAGCCACTCGGGTGTTTTGTCGGCTCCCGGCATGGCCATGCGAATGGATGCCAGATCTCCGGGTTTGGATTCACGCAGATAGCCGGCGAAGAAAATGGGTGTTGCAGCCATCAGGGTCGGTTTTTCTTCGCGGATGATTGATGGGATTTTTTTATAATCCAGTGGATTGGCATAGGAAACAATCGTCATACCGGCCAACAAAGGCAGCCAAAAATTTGCGTTGTGGCCAAAAACGTGAAACAGCGGAAGGATCGACATCATCACATCGTCGGATGTCAAGTGAAAAACCTGGGTGAGATCCCGAATGTTGGATGCCAAATTCTTGTGCGACAGCTGAACCCCTTTGGGTTCTTTTTCGCTGCCGGAGGTGAAGAGAATCACAGCGGTATCATTTTGCTCAACGCGCGGGAGTGATTGAATCAACATCGATGCCGGAAGCTTTGATTTGACCGCAGCGCCAAGTTTTTCAGCAACGCCGACTTGAGCGAGGATGTCTTCGATAAAGATCATTCCAGGCACGATGCGGCAATTGATGCGCTCAACCAATGCTTTCGAGGTGATGATTGTGTGAAAC
>RPQV01000909.1 GCA_003818595.1 Calditrichota bacterium | reverse complement strand
TAGATGAACATCAGCCGGTTGAGCAGAACCGAAGCATACCATTGCCGTTTGCGTTCGTCGTCAATCCCTTCAATCAGCTCCACAAATTGCAGCCGCAGCGCATCGTATTCGGTATAGAATCGCTTGGTCGTCGCCTCCACATCCAATGCCTGTTTCAGCCGTTTCACCGCATCAATGACCGAAGGTTCGCCCTGTTCAAAAGCGCCGATATCGACAACCATCGCGTTCAGTTTGGAAAGAAACAAATCCCCCGGCTGCCCCTTCATGTAAAGATGCTCACGGGCAATATTCTGTTTGCCTTCCCGCTTTACCCAGTACCAAAGACTGTGAGTCCGCTCCTTGTCTACAAATATAAGAAGGTTCTCAAAATAAAGTTTGGAAAATTCTCGGTGAACCGCCGCCCGCATTTTTGCCTGCGGCATAACCCCGTCCGCGGAGGTAACCTCAACAACCACCACACCGCCCAGCTGCGCAATGTGGCGTATGTCGAAAACAGCGCCGTTGACGTCAATCGTTTGCCTTTTTTTCACCACCGGATTAAGCCAGCCGAGTTCATCGATGAAAAGCAGTTTAAAGTTGAAATCCTGCAGCAGCTCTCGTGTTTTTTGGATGTCGAGTTTCGCCATCGTCAGTTGACCCCTTTGTTTTTCATTCCCATCGAGCAAATGATCTGCAGTGCCGCCAAGTCTGGTTCGCTGCCGTCGACAATATTAAGTCGGTCATCATCGCGCAAAGAGACCACCAATCCCGCCAGGTCTTCGTCGGAAATCCCTGCTTTCAGTTGACGGTTGAGCACGTCCCGCGCATACTCTTTCATCGGATACTTGTAAATGTCGTCGATTGCTCTATTCAAAGGCTCGGTTACAAACAAAGTCCCCTCATTTTCTTTGATAAAGCGGTCCAGCCGCATATAGACCCGGTATTTAATGCTGCTCTTTTTCCCCAGCGAGCCGGTCATCTTTTTCTCATCCTCGCGAATGAAATCAACTCCCTTTTTCACCAGATCGTGGTGCTGAGCGAGCCTTGCAAGTGCCGGACAATCCGCCTCGCATTGTGCCGCTTTTAATATCGCCGATTGTGACAGGGTGATGACCCGTCCTGCTCGATCGATCCATGCCAAAACATCATTGTCTTCCGCCGTGCGCGTGTAAACGATCACACCCTCTTTCTCCGCTTCGACGCTGTTCGCTTTGGTGGCGTAACACAGGTTCGGCAAATCCGGCACAATTTTCAACAGAGCAGGATCCTTGTCCGTTGCATTTTTCCAGATTTGATAGGCAAGCGACGCCAAATCGACTTCCGCGTCCTCTTCTTCATCGTAAATCCCTGCTTTTTCATTGTAAAGATCAGCGATGTTGATCGGATCACCTTCAAAAAATGTCTCGTCCGATCCGACCACCTCGGCATTCTGTTTAATGCGCGTCGCCAACCGATCCCGCAGGCGAATAATTTTCTCCAATCCGTCTTCCGGCAGAAACGAATAACATAAAATCTCCGCTGATTTCTGCCCTATCCTGTCGACGCGCCCTGCCCGCTGAATCAGCCGAATCAACGCCCACGGCAGATCATAATTGACGATGATATGGCCATCCTGTAGATTCTGTCCCTCGCTCAACACATCCGTACTGATCAGCACCCTGATTTCCTCGGCGCCGATCAACGCCTCCTTTTCGTTGCTTCGCGGACTGAATCGATGCGCAAAATCCGTCGGATTCTCATCATTCCC
>RPQV01000908.1 GCA_003818595.1 Calditrichota bacterium | reverse complement strand
TCTCCCAGCGCGGCTGTCGTATGACGCCCATGAACAATAGCGCACCACTGCTCTTTTCGTGAATGATCATCACAAATGGTCGATCCACCGTCATGAAAAAGCCCGCTTTATCACCACCGATAGAAGTGAGTGATATGCCGACTGAAGTGACCGCAGCGGCTTCTGTTCCTTCCTCATCGACCTGAACAAAAGTTTTATGCTTCACCTCTGAGATATATAGATTGCCGTTTTTATTGATGCGGGTGAAATCTGCCGCGACACTGAATGGAAGCTGCATTCCCAAATCCATCAGAGTCTGATTCAGTATCTTTTCATACTCTAATTTGAATTTCGGCAGTTCGAGAGTTCCGCGCTGCTTTTGAAGCATTTGCAGCGTCTGCTGCCATTTTTCCGGAGTCAGCTCGCGCAGGATGTCAGTTGTGGTGAATCCTTCTGCAGGCAGGAAAACAGTCGTAGAAAATTGACCGTTTCCATAAGGCAGGTCGATCACTTGAGCCTTTTCATCTGCGTAATAGGGAAATGCGTCGTTGGTTTGAATCATCATTCGGCATGGGATCGCACTCGTCGGGGTTGGCTTGAATGACCGATCGCTTGTTTTTTCCTTATCGAATTGATAGCTCCAATCACCTTTGAAATAAATGGCATTCATCAGGTACATCACCATATCTCCTGGAATGCTGTCGAGTATTTTTTTGATCTTTTCATGAGTGTTCCTGCTCACCCATTCATTGATCTGTTGGACGGCTGACGGTGATGCGAAATCCATGTTCTGAACCATCGCATCAAAGTATTTCTGGTTGAGATTGACAAAATCAGGTTCAACTTGGAAATCCTGTCTTATCCAGATCGAATTGGCGATTTCAAATTGTATCTGCCGATCGATCGATGTCAACAATGCGATTAAACTCTGGTAGGCGCTGTTCCTCTCTTCTTCGCTCATGGTCGTGTGATGCAGCGTCTTGATCATCTCTGCGGCGGTTTCCCCGGAGGCGCCGTTCAGCGTCATGGCCAGTGCCATCGAGATGCTGAGCGGTGAAATAAAGAGGTTTTCCTGATTGTCTTGTTCGAGTTCGGCCAGAAGGTCAAATCCAAAATCAGTGCTGGAGTGGTTGATTGCTTTTTCGCCGGCGGTCAAAGAGCGCACCTGGACAGTTTGCGGCTGGTAGCTCATGTCGCGGCTGCAGGCCGTCCACGCCAGCAAAACCAGTCCCGGTACGATCAGACAAAATTTATTCATTTTTGAACCCCTTGCGTTGTGAGAATTTATATCTCTTTAATTTAACAATTTTGATGAAAGTTCCTCATTATTTACTTCACCCAAAGCCGCCAAGACCGCAAAGCTTTATTATCTAGTCTCCGTGACTCCGTGCGAGGTTAATCTTTGCGGTCTTGGCGACTTGTATATTTGGAATTCAAGTTGATTTCCAGTAAAATAATCACTACTTTATCTGCTGTCTATATTGAATGGAGTTCTTTTCAAAATATGAGTCAAAATCTTATCCGTAATTTCTGCATTATTGCACATATTGATCATGGCAAGTCCACGCTGGCTGATCGTCTGCTGGAAGCGACGGGAACGTTGACCAAGCAGGAGATGAAAGAGCAGGTGCTGGACAGTATGGATTTGGAGCGTGAGCGGGGCATTACCATCAAAATGCACGCCATCACCATGAAATATCAAGCCCAAGATGGAAATCGCTATACCCTCAATCTTATTGATACACCCGGCCACGTT
>RPQV01000907.1 GCA_003818595.1 Calditrichota bacterium | reverse complement strand
GCTATTAAAAATGAGATGAATTTGGGTAAAAGATTTTGCACTCGATGATATTTTTTGTATTATTTGTTATAAAAACTCTTTCAATATAACAAGAAAATCACTATACTTGAAAAAAAGCAATCGATTCAACGGCAATTCTTCAAAGCAATATTCCTATAGCAAAAGGTGGAAAACAATGAGAAAGAGAATCCCGTTCCTGTTCATGGTTTTGACGGCAGTTTTCTGGTCGGGTTGCAGCGCCCCGTCCCGAAATGTTTCGCGGCTGGAGGTTGATGAAACGACTGACATCAGCGGCCGTTGGAATGATACCGATTCCCGCATGACAGCCGAAGCCATGATCAAGGATGTTTTGTCTCGACCCTGGCTGAATGACTTTACCACCGAATTCGATAAAAAGCCGGTGGTCATCGTCGGCAGCGTCCGCAACAAAAGCAGCGAACATATTCCTGTCGATCTCTTTATTAAGGATATGGAAAAGGAGCTCATCAATTCGGGACAAGTCACTTTTGTGGCTTCCAGCCTCCAGAGAGAAGAGATCCGCAATGAGAGGCTGGATCAACAGAGCAACGCCTCCATGGAAACCGCAAAGCAGCTGGCGAATGAAACCGGTGCTGATTTTATGCTGCAGGGACTGATCGATTCAATTGAAGATTCGTTCGAAGGGAAAAAAGCGGTCTATTATCAGGTGAACCTTGAACTCATCGATTTGGAAAAAAACACCAAAGTTTGGATCGGTGATAAAAAGATCAAGAAATTGGTCGAACAAAGTCGATATAAATGGTGATGACCGATCGCCTTTGCTTATCTTCTGCCTTTCGTTCTCGAATACTTCGGATCAACAATGGTGCGTTGATGAAGATAAAAACGCTTTTTATCCCTGCAATCATTGCCGCGCTGGCTTTAAGCTGTGCGGGCACGTTTACGGACAGCGAATATTTTAGCCGCCTGGATGCTTTCATCAGCGCGGGTGACTATGCCCAGGCACTGGTCAATATTGAAGAGGCAAAAGAAAAGCAGAAATTTGCCTATAAAGATCGACTGCTCTATTACCTGGACAAAGGGGTGCTGTTGTCCTATCAGGGAGATTATGAACAGAGCAATCAATGCCTAAATGATGCGGAAACGGCCATGGAAGAGCTGTTTACCAAGAGCATCTCTTCCGCAGCCGCCTCTTTCCTGCTCAACGATAATATCCTGCCCTATTACGGCGAAACCTACGAAAATATTTATGTCAATATCTTCAAGGCCTTGAATTATCTCAACCTCAACAAACTTGACGATGCCTACGTCGAAGTTCGCCGCGTTAATGTTAAACTTGTTGAACTCGAAGACAAAAACAAACGCCTGGTGGAAAGCCTGAACAGTGCCCAAGACGCTTCCATTCCCTTCAAAATGCAGGCCGGCAATTTTTATGATGACGCGTTGGCGCACTATCTCAGTTATCTGATTTTTCGCGCTCAAGGAGAACCGGATAATTGCCGCATTTCTCTGCAAAAGCTGCAAAAGGCTTGGGATGCCAATGGGGAAATCTATAATTTCAGCATGCCCTCGGTATTGAAAAAGGAATTGCAGGCGTTTGAAGCCGGCAGGGGCGGCGATCCACAAGCGATGAAAAATGGCAGACTTGCGCTCATCGCATTCGTCGGCAATGCCCCCAGAAAAAAAGCCATCGGCGGTCTGATCACCACCTATGATAACGCCATCGGCATCAGCGAGCTTGATGTTCCCATTGCCTTGCCCAATATT
>RPQV01000906.1 GCA_003818595.1 Calditrichota bacterium | reverse complement strand
TTTACGACGACGATTCCGGCGGGTCCATTGGAAAAAGATGAGGCAAATGCAATAAGGTCTCTGCTGCCTGACACTCGCGTGCTCACCATGACATCGCCAAAATATTTTTGAAAATAGGTCATATGGTAAAAGACCGGACGGGGCGAGAATTCCGGAACTCCCGGTTCATCGGCGCGGGAAAATGTTCCATGATCATCGCCGTTGCCCCAGCCGTTCGCCAAGTCCCAGCGCATGGCTGATCCATATTCGTCCTGAATGAGCTGTCCCAGAACCAGCGACGCGTGCAGTCCATTGATATGCGACACCTGCTGCATGGATCGCACGGCAAATATATTCCACTCGGTCAAGGATAGCGGTTTGGGCTCGACTCCTGCGTCAACGGCATCTTTATAGACCGCCTTTTTAAAGGAGGCAGATTTGTTAAAAGTGGCAAGAATCGTTTGCGCGTTGGAATCTTCATCATAGTTTGTGTAGTAATTATGGACGATAAAAAAGTCAGCCGCATTGCCGATGACGGCAAACATTTTTTCATTCCAATCCGTTTGCACGGGATCCCAGGATGTTTCGGCCTCAAATGTCTGGACTCCTATTTTTATCTCATGGCTGATCTCGGCCGCGGCACTCCGCATCGAATCGATAAACACCAGGGCATGTTTTCCATATAGATCACCGGAAATTCTTTTGGGTTGTCCATCCTGATTTTGGTTGACATCGATTTCATATCCGGATTGCCAGTTGCCGAAATTCTCGTTGCCGATTTCCCAGAATGTCGTTCGACCTGCATCATATCTCACCCATTCGGCGGCCAAATGTGCGGCTTTTTCGACCGGATTTTTACTGAGTCCATAGCGCGCATAACTATAATTGACGGTGATGATCCCAACTGAATTCGTTTTTTGTAAAAGCAGATAAAAGTCATCAACCGCCATGATCCAGTTTTCTTGGGTCATGCCGTACCAGGGATTTATCGTCTTGGGGATGTCATCCGGACGGTCATTTTGTTCGCGATTCCAGAAGAAATCGCTGGAAAGGTTGCCTCCAGGGTAGCGTATGACGTTCGGTTTCATATTGCTGATGTTGGTAACCAATGCTTTATGGTTGTGCATTTTCCCGGACCAGGTATTGGCGTTGTTGCCAAAAATATATTTACAGACCCGCGTCACGGTATCTGCAACATCCATGGTGACGCTGACCGTCGCGGCTCCCAATGGTTTTTCGGCATCGATACTCTGCGGCATTTCGATTTCTTTTGATTCCCAATCATCGAGAAAAAAGCTCTGATAAGGCTGGCCCAACAGCCAGGAAAAAGCAACAAGCAAAAAACTGATGATAAAATTCTTTGTCATAGGTCCTCCTTGATTCAGTGTAAGATAAGAAAATTTCCTATTCTTAGCCAATGAAATGCAGTCTGTTTAGATTCGAGATGATGCATTCATTTTCGCCCTATATATGGAACGGATCAGCAGTTGCTTTTTATAAAAAATTGTTTAGATTAGCATGATCTACTGTTGATCTCAAATTCGACAAAAATCATATGGAGATAAATATGTTCAATGATGGGAATAGATCTCGACGGGATTTTCTCAAAGCGTCAGCCGCGGCGACATTCGCATTTCATTATCTGCCCAGCCGCCTGCTGGGACGTGACGCCCCGAGCAACAAGCTGAATATCGCCGCAGTCGGAGTAGGCGGCATGGGAAACAGCAATTTAAGAGCGTGCGCAGGCGAGAACATTGTCGCTCTATGCGA
>RPQV01000905.1 GCA_003818595.1 Calditrichota bacterium | reverse complement strand
TTAATGCCGATGTTATCGTCGGCATCGGCGAGGAAATCATCGTTGCCCGGCCGAGCGTCTTTGGTCCGCTGCCCAGCAGCATTTATGATATCGTCAGCAGATCGTTAAAATACCGAAAAATGGCGCACACGGTTGAAGACATCACCATGCAGCTGCTCGAAGAGCATTTTCATATCGGTACCGACATCTATTTCAGTTCCGACATCAGCAACGGTTTTGTGCTCCGATTTATCAAAGAGGTCAGTCTGGATTTTGACAAACTGGCCGAATTGATCGACCAAACGCTCGCGCTCAACTTGCCCGTATCCTATTTTGATGAAGATCACATCAAAATCGGCGATAAAATTGTTGATTGCGACGGCCCCAGATTTCATGTCAGCAACACCGCTCAGGTGATCAATTTTACGCTTGTCAAACGATTCATCAAGGACGCCAAAACCGACACCTTTTGTTTGGTCGGCCTGATTGACAACCATTCGGATGATTTAGAAAACAGAAACACGCTTCACTTTTTAAAACGGAAAGATTAAACGATCAGTCCCCTAAAAGGAATCAATTTTGTTGAGTCATACCTGCAGACGATGAGCTCATTTTTTATCGAGCATTCCGATCTACATCATTGATCTCCCCGCCATTGCGTCATGACATCATCCACCTTGTCTTCCACTATATCGCGCGCCTCCCAGCGATCGCACCCTTTCGTCAGGAGTTCGTCGTAGTGGGTCTCCGCATGTCTGATGTGGGCGGTCACGGCCAGGGTCACGGCGTTCTCATCCATCTGTTTTGCTGACGCCGACCTTCCGACGCGGCCGCTGTACTTGCGACAGGCATGTTCGGCGATTTTTATCTCTCTTCCTGCGGGACATTGAGGAAAGAGCTCTCTCACCCGTTGGGAAAATTGATCTATGTACTGGTGGTCTAGTTCGTTCCGCCGCAGGCTTTCTCGTTCGCGACGTTGGGCTCTCATATCTTCATCGGCCAGACATTCCTCTTCCGCCTTTTCCAGCGCCTCGTCCTCGACCAGCAGTCCCTGTCGTTCATAACGTTTGCGATTGCGGCTCCATTTCAATACCACCGCCGACAGATTCGAGTGCTTTTGCGACCGTCTGGTCAGTGCCGCGTTACCCGAAGGAAGAAAAACCAGATGATCCAAATCTGCACACGAGAGGCACAAAGCTCCCTTACCCTGAACCAGCGTGATCCACGCGTGCATACCGAGATTTTCGCCGCATTCGCTGCAGGTTGATTCACGGTTTGAAATAAAGACGGTGATTCCTTTATCAAAACTCATGTGAAATCCCCTGATTTTTATGTATTTGTAATAAAGCCAATCCGCCTGTGATCCCTATGAGGATCGCGGAGTTGATGTCTGCTTAATAATACATCATCGGCTGATGAAAGTCAAGAGCAAAGCAATTCTGCCGTCGTCTGAGAGGAAAGTGGGGAGCCGAATGCTTTGGCAATTATGCTTTTTTATTCGGACGTTTTTGCTTAACTTTTATTGATCATTCGGACAATGAGCAAGTGTCCGGATCTTGAGTGAAATGGTTGTCCGAATGTTGTCAAATCTCTACTTTCCCGGTCGTCATTCCAATTCAAGCCAAATGGATTTTCCTGTACAAGTATGAATGGATGTGTTGATGATGAAAAAAATGAATGTACTCTGGGCGTTGTATTTAGGTTATGCAAACCTGTTGACTGCCCAGCCGGAATTAAATCCGGCGGAATTCCGCACATTGCCCCCGTCTTT
>RPQV01000904.1 GCA_003818595.1 Calditrichota bacterium | reverse complement strand
TACCATGATATACCGGCATTGCGGAATTTTGAGCACGATTTACATAAATGGCAGATGGAAATCAGTCTGAATTTATCCTTTGCATAAACTATAATGCTCAAGTGTCAGAGGCCGTATTAAAAATATTTTCCACCTCTGATTCATTCTTCTCTAAAAATAAAACTCATGACAACACTTTGCGGCCTTTGCGGCTTTGCGTGAACCGCCAAATTATTCTGTATAAGAGCCTGATCAAATCGTTAATTCTATCCATTACAAAATGGAGTTGATCGATATGAACTTTCAATACAGCCCACTACCGGTGTTAGATTAATAAATCGGCAGGACAGGCATTCCTGCCTGTCTTATTCTCCGGCATCACTGCGATTCATTTTCGGCGGACCAGCCAAAGGTTAAATAATCCCAGGAAACATCACCATTCTTGATTTTGACATTGACAAATCCTTCAGGGAATCCATCACGGGCGCCTTGCCACCAGGCGCCGCAGACAGCACCTGCGGTGATGAACCGCGTGCCCTGGTAGACGATCTCTTCAACCTCATGAAAATGACCCTGCAGCACCAATCGTAGATTTCGCTCTTTAAACAAGGCCAGGAGTTCCAGCGCATTGGTCACGACTTCCCCGGCGGAAAATGCATACAGCGGTCCATGGGTCATTTGGCCATAAACAGAGACCAGCGGAATATGAGTGCACAGCACGATCGGCGTCGAGGGTTCGAGCCGCTGCAGATCCTTTTGCAACCAATCCATCTGCAGAGAATCAATGCGGCCTTCATAGCGACGATCAGGCGTTAATGAAACTGCATCCAGCAGAATAAAGTGCCAAGATTTGTAATCAAATGAACGATAGGTTGCACCTTTTCCCAGCCGATTTTGAAACATCTTTTTGCCGTATTCCGCATGATCGGCATGAACGCCGCTTTCTGGGTACCAGCCGAAAACTTCATGATTTCCCATAGTATGATAGACCGGCATCGTGAATTTTTGGGACAGATCAATAAAGAGATCATAGAGGGAATCAGCGCGGGAAAAGTTCTGGCCGAGCGCATCGTAGACCAAATCGCCGCCGGTGATCACAAAATCAGGATCGAGTTGATTGACCCGCTGAATGGCTGATGCAAATCCCGCGGCCGCATTTCGCTCCAGTTGGACATGGATGTCGGTCATAAAGACGAAATCAAACGATTCCGACGAGCAAGCGACAAAGCAGAGCGTTGCGGCACAGAGTAACATTAAATATTTCATTTATACCTCCAACTGCTTATGAATCCATGGACAATGTGTATTATTGGAGCTCTTGGCCTGAGCCTGATATCGCCGTTATCTCTGTCCCAGGCATGACAGACTGTGTGAAAACAGAAAACAGCTGCACCCTAAGCGGAGTCGAGGGTGGCGCCCCGAGCAGAGTTTATAGGGGGCGTAGGAAAACCAGAACAGTGAGCCTCCTCCCTGGCGGATGCGTTGCACTTGAGCCGGGGATTGCTTCAGCGTTCCTTCCCGCTGCATCATTCCATGCCAACTATCGAATACATCCGGCGGGAAGGAACGCTTCGCAATGACTTTCGGGGCCCCTCGTTACTACGCTCCGCGTAGTAATGCCGTCTTTGACGCTCTGCGTCATCTTTTATCAGCGCTTCCGCTATCATTTCATATGAGGATAATTATTTCTCCTCTTCACTCCCACCATATCCGTCTCGTGCGAAGTCGACCTCAGTTCAAGATTATCCGGGACTGTATCAAAAGTCCTTTTC
>RPQV01000903.1 GCA_003818595.1 Calditrichota bacterium | reverse complement strand
TGGTTTCGCCTTCTTTCAGTATCAATTTATTAGGCGGATTGAATTTATCGATGTTGCGCTGCTTTTCCGCCGCACTCGCATTGGATGGGGCGATATGAATCGGAATCGCTTTGGCCGTGGGCAGCGTTTGCGCCACGGCAGCAGCATCCTGCGCATTCATGTTATAAACTCCATCGATGCATAACATCGCATAGTTGAGATTCAATGCCGTCAATGCCGCCATTTCATCAATTTTCCCGGTGTCACCGGAATGATAGATTTTGACGCCGGCAAAAGCGATGATAAAACCGACACCTGATCCTTTGGGATGGTTGCTGTTATAAGCGTCCACCGCTTTAATGCTGATCCCATCGACCTCAACACTGTCGCCTGGCGTCATTTTCGTGCCCCCCACTGATGCACTCGGCCCGCTGAAAATGCGGCAATTGGCTTTTTGGGTGACTTTATTCACCTGATTGTGATCGCTATGGCCATGACTCACCAGAATGATATCCGCCGCCTCTTTATAATCATTGCCGGCGTAAGGATCGATATAGATCACAATCCCGTCATTGGTTTTGATTTTGACGCTGGCATGTCCAATCCATGTCAAAGCCCCATAATGGCTTGCGAAGGTTATCGAATCAATCTCTGCAATTGAATAATCATGCGTGCTGCCGTCGCTTTGATGAATTCGCATGATTTGCGAAAAAGCCAAAACCGGCAGACAAAATGCTAAAAGCCATGCTGTCTTCATTTTATATCCTTCTGTCATTCAATAAATAAACATTTTTGCACCTGAACAGCCTGCTCATTTCTCAATTCAATAAAATAGACACCGGTTGCCGGTATAGATCCCCAGTGATCGCGGCCTTCCCAATGAATGGTATGGTGACCAGGAAGCAGATAATCATCAACCAGTGTATTGATGATCTGACCATGAATATTATAGATCCTCATCGTCACCCATTCAGCGGAAAATAATTCGAATGATATGGTTGTGGATGGATTAAATGGATTGGGATAATTAGGGTGTAAAGTAAAAGAGCCGGCGCTCGGTGAATGCGTTTTTTCGATTGCAGATGATTCCTGCTCGTAGATCATTTTTCGAATATCAAAGAGGGCAAATTCCGCCTGTTTATTATGTCGTTCAGCAACGATCAATGTCGCACTCGCCTGGCCGAAAGTAATGGTTTCGACGCTGTCGATAGCCACAAAATGATTTGCGCCGGCTTTGGTGATGATCTGCAGTTCGGAAGCGTGTAGTGAAATCCCCAACAGCCAAAATCCATATGCATATAACATCTTGTGGTTCATCAGTTCCTCCACTGCAAACGATGCAGCAAATCCACCCTTTTCCTCAGCCAAACATGGCCAATTTCATGATCATTACAGCTCGACATAAAAGCAAGTCATATAAAATCGTAGCAATTTATACAACGAAAAGCAATAGAAATTCCAATTTATATCATTGCGCTACTAATGCAATCCATTACTGTTCGGCGGAACATATTCGCTCTCCGGTGGTCCCAGGTAGGCATGACCTATGGGACGAGTCTCAACCATCAGTTTTTGCAGCACAACCCCGGGATCGATGAACCAGAATTTTAAAATATGGGCACCCGGTTGTCGCAGCGTGTGTGTGGAAACCTGTTCGATGATGTTATCGCTGACCGCTTTTTCCCAATCTTGAAGAGTAAAGACAGCATGCATGTTGACGATCTGCGGGTTTTCATCGTCTATCGACACGCCATAGCGCAGGCCTTGAGTGGCATGAAAATT
>RPQV01000902.1 GCA_003818595.1 Calditrichota bacterium | reverse complement strand
GTCAATTGATCGGCAATCTGTTGCAGCAGCTCCTCGTTGTAGCGTACCGGATATCGCTTTCGCAGCGCTTTTTCGATCTCTACTCTTTTTTCCTGCAGCCGCTTGTTTCGCAGCTCACTTCGGACCGTGTCAGTCACCTTGCTAAAATCAGCCTGCCACCGCTGCCTATTCTCGTTATAGTATTTTTGCGCATCGGCGTCAGTGACGACAACCTTGTCCACAATTTCGGTTTTCAAATAATGACTCAATAACAACCGGTGTTCTTTATTCACCAACTGATCCATCACCAGATCATTCAAGGGATTCTTGTTATCCACCACATCCAGATAGAGCAGATATTGATTGATATAATCATCGGCAAATCGGCTGAGATCAATTTCCGTGATCCGGGGTGTTTTCACTTTTTGAAAAGCGAGATTAAAATCGGCGATGAAATAGCTGAGGGAAATCGTCTTTTCACTAATTTGAATGAACGCATGCTTCAAATCGGCATCGTCAATTTTGGTTTTATCGACCCAGCCCTGGTTTTCCTGCGGTATATAGGCGGAAATCATCGTCGGATAATATTCGGTATGTATTTGTATCTTGTATTTGCTGCGCAGTTCATTCAATAACTGAACCTGCTGCTGATATCGATTTAGACCCTGCAGCTCGTCGACCAGCGTCTTTTCTATGGCCGAGAGTGGCTGCAACGTCGAATTGGCACGTTTTTGCTTCAACTTGATGATCGTCCACATGCCGGAATTATAAATGGGTTCGCTGATCTCTCCGGATTTCAACGTCGCCATCCGTTCGAGCACGGCGGGATGAATCATCTTCTGACCATAGGTCAGATCATGAAATTGCACCAGACGCGGGAATTGATGCTCCTGGCCTTCCTTCGGCGGTTCCAGGATGCCGCCGTTCAGAAGATACTGATGGACATCTTCCGTCATAACCCAGGAATTGGTCATGACGAGTTCGACATCGACTGTAAAGGCTTTCTGTTGATAAAGTTCACTCAGTGCTTCGGCAGCGACCGCCATCGCACTGAATTTGATCGGATGATTGTCGGCGATGGTATTGATTTTGAAATCATCTATTTTCCGCTCAATCTGGGGATCCTTGTCCATCTCTTTATCATAGGCGTCCTGGATGAGCAGATAATCCGGTTCCATGATTTTTTCGATAAACTCTTTCAAATCATCGGGTGTATAGGAGCGTTGCCGGCCGTAATCGCCGGTCATTTTATATCGTCGCACAAAAACGTCCCGCCGCAGCCCGACGTCTTTGATCTGCATGACATTGGCCTGGTCGATCGATCCATCTTTTGTGCAGTTCATCATCAGCGGCATTGCCAGGAGCAAAAGAGCAAAGGTCATCAAATTTTTCATATATGTTTTTGCTTTCCGTGCTGAACAGGGGCAGGACTGGAACATTCCAGACCTGCCCCGCCTTAATTTTCCCTATTTTTGTAGAATCATTTTTTTGACCTGGACGCCGGCGTCAGACTGCAGCTTGTAGAAATAAACGCCGCCTGAAACCAGACTGCCGCTCTGATCCGTCGCATCCCATTCAGCATGGTAGGCGCCGGCAATCACGGCTTTATCGACCAGTGTTCTGACTTTTTGACCCATCACATTGTAAACTTCCAACTTGACCTGTCCCGAAGGCACGGTATAACCGATGGTCGTCGTCGGATTAAATGGATTGGGATAGTTTTGACCGAGGGTGAATTCCTGCGGAACCGAAGGTTGATCTTCCACACCGGTGTAATCGGCGAG
>RPQV01000901.1 GCA_003818595.1 Calditrichota bacterium | reverse complement strand
CTTTTTCATATTCACCTTGACCAGACCATTTCTCACCCATTCACCCTGTTGATTTTTGACAACCACAGTCAAATCTCCTTTACGATGCTGCTCAATCCGCGCATCGGCTTCAGCACGCCAAGCGGCATCGCTTTCCATTCCATCCCAATATAGGGGGTTCCGGGGAAGTTCAGCTTCATCAATTCCTTGTCCCAAGTTCAAAGCAATGATGCCTCCTACTTCAACCGTTTGGGCTTGCGAACCCAAATGAATGGTGAATTCCATTGTGTTTTTCGGATAGTCTTGACCTGCATGGGCGACTATATACATTTTTCGCCAGGCGGATTTAAATGTCAATGAACTGCTGCCCAAGCCTGTCCAAGGGGAACTGGATTGCTGTACATAAAAAATTCCCGTGCCGTCACCATTGGGATTCGATGATTGGATGACCCTCATGTAAAAAATATAAAATAGAATATCTCCTTGGGTGAGCGGGATCGCATTGGTTGGGGACTGAAACTGCGGTTCCCAGGAATTTGCGCCGACCTGATTTGTTTTGAGCTGCAACACTTTGCCAAAAGGCATTGATGGATCTGCATCGACGACTTTTTTTACGGCGCCGCTTCCCCCGCCAAAACGATAACCGCCGATGTTGCCGCCATTATATAATACTTCCCCCTGCACCGGCAGGTTTGCCCGTTCGGCCGCGAGATAGGCATCGAATTTGGGATCGGTTTGGGCAAAAATCTCAACCGCAAGGAAGAGCAGTAAAAATAGAAAACCGAGACAATATTTCATGGTCAGCTCCTCCATTTATAGAGTTCGCTATAAATATCCACACCATTATTAATCCTGATTAATGTCTGCGAAAACCTGATTATGTTGAAAAACGATCGCTCAACGACATCGGAATTGAGAGACAACGACGATAAACGAGGCAGCGCAAAATCGTTTTAGCGTATTGTAAAGAATTATCATACGAAAGTCAATAAATATTTGCTGCAAATGATTTTTTAACGCTCGTTGATTGAAAAAAGAAAATCACTCTGCGGCGCCAGATCAGGTGACATCAGCTGAAATGAAGCATCACAAAACAGATGTTGATCATTAGCTTTTTTTTTATTAACGTATCATAAATATTCCAGCTGCACTGCAATCCATTTTATTGCCGTCGCTTCGCCATTATAAAGACAAAGGCAGAAGGAGATCAGAACATGAAACTGAAATACATGACGATTTGGTTTTTAGTGATTTGGGCGCAGCTGCTTTATTCACAACAAGAGCTGAATATCGTCAACAATCCGGAATTCGATAAAGGTAAAATCGGCTGGTCGGTTAAAGCCTATAACAATGCCCAAATGACCTTTGAGGTCAAAACCGATGGATTGCTCTCCGGCGCCAATTATCTTTCCATCAATATCTCCACCGGCGGCAACGTTGAGGATATCGCCGTCTATCAAAACCAATCTTTGGAACAGGGACGCTTTTATAGCATCAGCTTTATAGCCTCGGCAAACCGTGACTTTATCATGCATGCGGCTTTGATTGAAACCCTCGGCGATAAGAAAACGTTTTGGTCTTCACCGGATATTCAATTGACCCAAGTTGCCCACACATTCGGCCCGTTCAATGTGGCCTATTATGGTCCCGACGCTGGGCATCGTCTATACTTCTTTTTGGGCGGAACGGACAATGTGACGGTGAACATTGATGCGGTGGTCATCACTGAAAAAGATGATCCGAATCATTTTCGCATCGAAGAAAAATTCGCCCAGCGTTCGCACACAT